>JALQSZ010000343.1 GCA_023264135.1 Acidimicrobiales bacterium | reverse complement strand
AAACAACACCAGAATCGTCATGAACTGACTTTCCTCGCAGCGGTCGGGACGGGACTTTTGGCAGGTTTCACGTTGCGAAACGGTTGCCGAGAAGCGGCCATCGGGTGAATGAGAACGTTACGTTTCTACTACAGCCCGCCTCGCCGTCTCCAACGGGCAACAAGGAAAAACCGTGATTTTCCTTGCCCTGTAAGGCATTGCGCCGATTCAACGAATCGGTCACACCTGCGGATTTTCGCTGTTCTCGGCCGTTCCGGTGAACGATCCATCGAGGACGTCTTCACCTAGTTCTGCATCGGGATCACGCCGGTAGAGCCCCGAACGCCCACCGGTCTTTTCCCAGAGTGCAATCTCGCCGATCACCATCGACCGATCAGAGGATTTACACATGTCATAGATCGTGAGTGCGGCAACAGAACACGCAGTGAGCGCTTCCATCTCGACACCAGTGCGGTCGACCGTTTCAACCTGCGTCTCGATCTCGATGTAGTCGTCTTCGATCCTGAAGTTCACATAGACGCCGCCGATCATGAGCGGGTGACACAGCGGAATGAGATCGGAGGTGCGCTTCGCCGCTTGGATCCCGGCGACTCGGGCGACCGACAGAACATCGCCTTTCGAGATTGCACCGCGTGCGACGAGTGACGCGGTTTCGGGGGTCATGTGCACCCGACCGCGAGCGATGGCGCGACGATGGGTGACGTCCTTTGGCGTGACATCGACCATGCGGGCGCGGCCCAAAGGGTCGAGATGAGTGAGTCCACGGTCAGACATGGCGTAATCCTACGCCCCTCCCCTCGTCGGACTCCCGGTGACAAGGCAGACTGGAGTAATGGAGCCGACACTGGTGATGGGTGGATCTGCCGAAGGCCTCGACGATCAGGACTGGTCGGGCGAGTCGAACTACTTCGAATACTCACGCGCGGCGAACCCAATCGGCTCGGGCCGGATCCCACCAGTCGCAATGGAGCGCTTTCCCGCAGAACGTCATCAAGCAGTCGCGACCGGGATACTTCCGTTCGATCTTTCCGACGCCATGTCGATCAGTGAAGGACCAGCGACCTCGCCCGCGTTGCTCGCATCGTTCATTCGTATTGCTCCGGGTGACTCTGTCGAAACCTCTCCTGTCGCAACGTCCGAGCTTTATCACGTGATTTCCGGCAACGGTGTTTCAACGGTGAACGGTCGCGAACTTCATTGGGGTGCCGGCGATTTTTTTGTGCTTCCAGCAAACTCGTCGAGCATTCATCGCTCTGATGCGGACACCACCATCTATTGGGTCACCGATGAACCGTTGTTGCGTCATCTCGGAGTTGCACCGACTCACGCGAAATTTGAACCGACACGATTTCCTGCCGAGCGTGTGCAAGCAGAACTTGCCGATGTTGAACATGCACCGCATGCAACCGATCGAAATCGACTCTCCATTCTTCTCAACACCACACCCAATGACATGACCCAAACCATCACGCATGTGTTGTGGGCAATGTATGGACTCCTCCCCGTTGGCGCCGTGCAGCGGCCGCATCGACACCAATCGGTGGCGCTTGATCTCGTTGGTGCGTGCGCACCTGGGTGCTACACGCTCGTCGGCCGATCGATCGACGACAACGGCGACATCGTCGACCCAATCCGTGTCGACTGGGAAGCGCACTCCGCGTTTGTGACTCCGCCGGGGCTCTGGCATGCCCATTTCAATGAATCCGGCGAACAGGCATGGATCATCCCGATTCAAGATGCCGGCCTGCAGACCTATTTGCGGTCGCTCGATATTCGGTTTGCTCCGCCCGCCCGAACGCAGTGAGTCTTCGGGTTAGTCCCGTTTGAACACGTCGAAGGAACCGAGCACGGCGCGGGAATCCTTCACACGACGCGTGATTTTCCACTCGCCGTTCTGCAGCACCCAATCGTCGTGGTACTCCCCCAACGTTGAAAACGTGAGTTGCGAGCGACTT
>JALQSZ010000342.1 GCA_023264135.1 Acidimicrobiales bacterium | reverse complement strand
GGTGGTCTCTGAAGTTCGACTCGGAGCTCGTGTCGACGCGGCATTTGCCGATGTTGCCGAAGCGGAAGGTGATCGTCATCTCTCTGTCGTGGCTTCTGCAGTCGGTCTCAATATTGAGTTCGGCGGGAATCTCGTGGAAATTCTGAGCTCAGTGATCGAATCCCTCGAAGAAGAGGATCGTCTGCGACGCGACATCGACAGCCTCACCGCCGATGGTCGATTGAGCAGCACTGTTCTTCTTGCTTTGCCGGTGCTTACGCTCATCGTTGTCTCGGTCTTGAGCCCTGGCTATGCATCCCCACTCATTGATGAACCTGCAGGACGATTGATGTCGGGCGCAGGAGTCGTGCTTGGTTTGGTGGGATGGATGTGGCTTCGGGCTTTGAGTAATCCAGAGGTGGTCGCATGACGTTGTTCGCCGCTCTGTTACTCGCATCAGGTGCTGCAGTCTTTGTGATGGCATTCCGGAAGGCTCCGCAACCAGCGACTGCAATAACCGAAACTCCCTGGAACCGAGTTTCCGCGCGGCGAAAGCCAGCGCTGATCGAAGCTGCAGGACTGGTGTACGGAACCGACCGCGAACTCTCGAAACTTGCTCGTCAGCAAGTGATAGCAACGCTCACTCTTGGAGCGTTAGCAGCACTTCTCATTGCTTCGTCGCCATCGCCAACCACGGTGTTGGCGGCGGTTCCGATGGTCATGCTCGGGTGGAAGGGCCCGCTCATGATTATTCGATCGAAAGAGAAAAAACGTCGTACCGAAGTTGATCTTGAACTCGTCGATGCACTCGGTGAAATGGTGATGGGTGTGGAAGCCGGTCTCACGCTCGATGTGGTGATGATGCGCTACGCACACGCTCGCACAACGCCATTGGCCGAAGAGTTCCGCACTGTGCTCGACCGCATCCAACTCGGAACTCCTCGTTCCGAAGCGCTCGCCGCAATGGCCGATCGCACACCGACTCCTACGGTTCGTATGTTCTCAACAGCCCTCACGCAGAACCAGCGATTGGGTACGCCCTTGGCGGGGGTTCTGCGTCAACAAGCAACGACCGCGCGCAGGCAGCGACGTCAGACGGTGGAAGAGAAGGCGGCCAAAGTGCCGATGAAGATGATCTTTCCAACGGTCTTTTGCATTCTTCCTGTTCTCATGATCGTCGTTGTAGGTCCGGCGATCATTCGGCTGATTCATGTACTGCCATGACATAGACGAACAGGGCGGACGGCTGCAGGGCGACACCACTGCGATGCTTCTGCCTCGTAGTGTTGGACAGCCTCAACGCAGCGAAAACTCGAGTGATCTTCATCGCATTGACTCTTTCGGCGATTCTCGCCGCGGCGCTCACGCCGGTTACTGCTCGGGTTTCTTCGCGCCCCAAATCATTAGTCGTTTGCTCCTCAGTGCCCCTCGCTCTAACGATTTCGCTGGCGTTCGCGTGGTCGGCGTCGCGGGTCTCGACGCTCAACTTGGTGTTTTCCATCGGCCTCGGAGCAGTTTCTGCGATTCTGGCGACTCAAGTCGTGATCGATCTCTGTGTTCGGAGGCTGTTACGCGAATTGAGTTACGCAGGTCTCGCCGTCTTTTTACTCAGCACGTTCTTTGTCGAACCGATGCGAGCATCGGGTCTCTCTGGGCTTCTCATCGGCGCACTGGCGATGACGGCGATCACTTCGTTGCTGGTACTCGTTTCTCGGGGCGCACTTGGTCTCGGCGATCTTCATCTTTCACCGTTGCTCGGTGCTTTGATCGGTTGGTTTTCTCCCGGCGCAGTACTTTTTGCATGGATGATCACTGCATTCGCGGGAGCGCTCTTCACTTCTGTGGGGCTGGCGACAAAGCGTTTGACGCGCGGAGCAATGATTCCGTACGGACCATTCATGGTGTTCGGAAGTGTGGCATCCGTCGCAGTGATTGCGATTCGCGCATGAGTTCCCGACCAAGCATTTCGCAATTAA
>JALQSZ010000341.1 GCA_023264135.1 Acidimicrobiales bacterium | reverse complement strand
TTTCGGTGCGGCGAACGAGGTGCCGGCGATCTTGACCGATTTCTGGCTAGCAACTAGCCTGATTTTATGAGCGTGGTGAGTGGCGAAGGTGCAATCGGGGTCTATGACCTGAAGAACAGGTTGTCGTCGGTTCTCGAGGAAGTGATGCAGGGCAAGGAGGTGACCGTCACCAAGCATGGTCGCCCGATCGCCCGGATCGCGCCGATCACGGCGCCAGGTCCAGAAGGTCGGGCCGCTGCAGTGAAAGCCATCCACGAGTTGGGAAGTCGCGTGCGCAAATCCGGAGGCAAAGCGTCCGCGCGACAACTGATCGATGAAGGGCGGAATCCTTGAGTGACCAGGGCGGGGTAGTGCTCGACGCCTCGGCGGCGGTCACGTGGGTTCTGCGGGACGGCAACCCGGAAGATGACGCGAAGATCGACGCCCTGTTAGTCGATGGGTTTGCCCTCGTTCCGGAGCTTTGGCATTCGGAGGTGGCAAATGCTTTCTGTTCCGCGATACGTGCCGGGCGAGTGGATGAAGAGTTCGTCATGGATGTGTGTGAGCAACTCGACGAACTTGACATTCGAACGGATGTCGTTGGGAACTCCGTTCAACGGTTGACGCTTGCCGCGAATGATCACGGGCTTACGGCCTATGACGTGCACTACCTCCTGTTGGCGCAGGACCGAGGCTTGCCGTTGGCGACCCTTGATCGGGAGCTCGCCGAGGCTGCCGTGTCGGCTGGTGTTCCGCTGGCGGTGTGAGGTGCGCTGAGCAGTCTGCTGCGGCCAGGATGCTGTACGCGTGGTCAATGGCTTGTGCGGATTCGTCGGAGTCGCGAACGTCAGGCGCGATTCCGCGGCAGACTCTGAGGCATGCCAAGCGACGTGATCCTCAAGGCGGCCTCAATCATCACCATGGAGGCCGATACTCCCCGAGCCCAGGCGATCGCCTTCGATTCGACTGCCGGCGTCATTACCGCCATCGGCTCGCTCGAGGACGTGCAAGCGGCGGCACCCGGTGTGGAAGTAACCGATCTCGGTTCGACCGTCCTCATGCCCGGCTTCATCGACGCCCATAGCCATCCCGCGTTGAGCGGCATGGTCACCCAGTCCCCGGCGTACTGGATCGCTCCCTACCTGGGCTACCCCTCCTACGCCGACGTCCAGGCCTTCTGGAAGAAGATCGACGCCGAACTTCCGGCGGCCCAACCGGCGCTATTCACCGGACTCGACCGCCTGTTGCAGGGTGCACCGGAACTGACGAACACCGACATCGACGCGTTCTTTCCCTCGAGACCTGTCGTTGTTATCGACAACTCCGGGCACGAGGCGTACTTCAACTCTGCGACGATCGCCGCCAACGGCTGGCCAGGCAACAAACCACCCGCGGACCCGGTCGGAGCGCGCTTCGGCCGCAACGACGACGGAACATCCAACGGTCGTGCCTACGAAACCGCCGCCGTGCTGGCGGCCATCGGCAAGATCCTGGGAGAAGTGGTCCCTCATCCGCTTCTGTCACTCGCGAGATTCATGCAGATGATGTCGGGCAACGGCATCACCATGACTACCGAGCACACCTTTCAAGACAACATGCTCAAGGCATATGCAGCGTGCGCGGGAACCGAAGGCGTTCCCATTCGCATCGCGCTCTATCACATGTCGATCGAAGAAACGTGCGGGCAAAAGGTTCAATCACCTGACCCGGACAAGCTGTGGAAGCAAGGCATCAAGTTGTGGGCCGACGGTTCCCCGTGGGTGGGAACGATCGCATCGTCGTTCCCGTATCTGGACTCCCCGGTCGTGCAGAAGGCAAATATCCCGTTAGGGCCCGGCGGTGAGCAGATGATGAACTACTCGCGCGCCGAACTCGATCAGGTGCTTGCCAAGTACGCACCGCTGGGTTGGCAGTTCGCCTTCCATGTGAACGGAGATGTTGGGCTCGACATCGTGCTCGATGCTTACGAACATGCGCTGGT
>JALQSZ010000340.1 GCA_023264135.1 Acidimicrobiales bacterium | reverse complement strand
CCAAAGAAGGTGGCACCAACAACCGTCTCCTCCTTGGCTGCCGAAGTGCCGTCTTCAAAGCCAATTTTGAGCGCGAGAACGTCGGCCATGCTCTCCTCCCTCACGCCACGGTCGCGCACATGAGCTTGACGCTCACTTGCTTGTCGCGGTTGACGATCACGGCCACGGCGCCGCCGTCGAGGGCCTTGAGGTGGATGTGGTCGCCGTCCTTGAACATATCCTGGGCGTCGCTGAAGAAGCCGGGCGCCGTCACGTCGGCCAGGGAGCCGGTGTGAGCATACAGCCAGACGGTGAAGCCCTGCGCGTAGCTGAGGACGGCGGTGTTGCGGATAGCGAAGGTGGTCATGTCGGCGTCTCCTATCTAATCGAGCGTCATTGCTCGTGGCACCTACATAGAGGCTCCTAATTTTAAGTGCAAGCGCAAAAACGCATACCTACTATGAAAAACAAGAGCGTGAATGGGGTTTGCAAGCAAAAGTCATATGGATAATATGATCCTCATCAAGCGGAGGCTGGCTCCGCTGGAGAAAGGAACGAGACGATGACCGACAAGATCACGATCACCGGTTACTTTCAGGGCGGCGAGTGCAAGCACTGCGGCCGGGAACTGCGCCATTGCGTCGTGACGGACTGGGGCGTGTTCGGCGCCCGTTGCTTTGGTCAGCACGTCACCAAGCCGCAGACCTACATGGGTCGCTCCTACCGCCTTAGCGCCGACGCTGTTGTCAGCCTCGCCCGCATGGCCCGCAACCCCAAGCGCCACGGCATCGGCCCGTATCAACTGACGTTTGAGGCCGCCTAACCCCACCCCGGCGGGGCTTCGGCCCCGCCCCACACCACAGGAGAAACGACGATGGACGCAGGACGCCAAACCCGTAAGTTTCCCGGCTACACGACCGCCCAGCTTGAAGCCTTCGTCGCGGCTGGTCGCGGCAATGATGCGATGGTTGCTGAGATTGCCGCGCGCAAGTGTGGCGCATCCAAGGCCCTCGTTGTCCCCCAAATTGAAGGAGGCAAGGTCCAGATCGCTGTGGGCCGCCTTTAGCATCTACCTTCCAATCCACAAGCAATGACTGGCAGGTTCGCTGCCAGTCATTTTCGTTTGTGCCTACACCCGCTCCAGCGCCGCCTGCCCAAGAGGCGTATCGGCGAGCATACCCAGCGCCCGCATATACGTCTCGACGAGAGCCTCGCGGGTCTGGCGCTTGGTCTGGTCCTCCGCGCGCATGCGGATCAGAGCCCGCAACGCAGGCCCGTCGTAGCCGGCTGACTTGGCCTCCGCGTAGATGTCCTTCTGGTCGGCCTTCAGAGACTTAATTTCCTCATCGAGCCGCTCGATGCGCTCGACAATGCTACGCAGGTGGCTGGCCGAATTGTGGCCGTTATTTTCATCGCTAGACATATCCAATCTCCTGCATCTGGTTGCCCCGGATCGTAGATGCGTCGGACCCAGGGGTCTCACACCCGTCAGAAACGGGCTAGGAAGCCCGTGGAGGCCGGTCAGAGGGGTTTCGGGTATCCGAGTAGCCACCCCACCCCTCAGACAGCCTCCTACGGGCCTCTGGCTCAGAACGGTATTTCGTCGTCGATGACGCCCCTCCACTTGATACCCTCGACGGGGTCGTCGAGCCGTCGCGTCGGCGTCACCTTGGCGCCTGGGAAAGCCGCCAGGACGTCGACTGCCGCCTTGTAGTGCTCCAAGAGCGACACAATTTCCGCAAGAGACAAAACAACTTTTTCTCTGCCATCGTTTTTGACGCGCGATGCGTCAGAGTGTGTCTCGACGACACACAGAACCGTTCCATTGTTCTGCGCCATCTCAAGCACTTTCGGGTCCGCAAAATTAGCATCACTAGCTGATGCCACCTTATCTAGTGCGCGATACGCATTTATCGTGCGTTGCGCCTCCACCTGAATCTGCTCACTGGTGCCTTCGTAGATTGCCTGATTAAGTTTCCAGC
>JALQSZ010000033.1 GCA_023264135.1 Acidimicrobiales bacterium | reverse complement strand
CATCCCTGACGATCTAGAACCGGGAGATCACACGCTTGCGGTGTGGTCGACGACGCGTTTCACCGGCGTCGCAGAGCCGATAGTTGTTGAGCCCCCATCGGCGATAACAACAGTTGTGACGATTCCGGGTTCGGGAACATCTTCGACGACCACGTCAATTCCGTCGTCGACAACGACAACTGCTCCCTCGTCTTCGACAACGACGTCCTCGTCAACGTCAACCTCAACAACGATAGGGTCGACGACGACAACGACGACGACGGTGAATCAAACACCGCAAAGCGTTTTGTGGACTACCGACACTGACTTTGCGGTGACCGATTCTCCCGTCACGGTGCCTGCTGCGCAGTCAGTTGAAGCATGGTGGATGACTCCGACGTATTCGGTGGTCTCCGCGGGGTCAACGGGATGTTCGATGAACTCAAACACGCGTGAACTCTCATTCACGTCAAGTGGCAGCTGCGTTGTTTCCGCAACTGTGGACCCAACTGGTTCGTACGGTTCGGGTGCGACGACGAAAACGATTGTCGTGAGTGGAATTCCGGCTTGTGACAACTCGTTGAATTACCAGGTGGGCGATGCGGGCCCTGGTGGCGGAAAGATCGTTTACGTTGCGCCAAGTTGCCAACGCTGGGGTCGCTATCTCGAACTCGCGCCACCGAACTGGACTGGTTCCTCTGATGGTGGATCTCCGAGACCCCTGTGGTGCGATGGCAACATCACCGTCGATGGTGCTTGGAGCACCGGCCTCGGACGAGGCCTCGCCAACACTTTTGCGATCATTCGTTCGTGCGCAGATGCTGCCGCGAACCGTGCGCAGGCATACCGAGGTGGCGGCAAGGTCGATTGGTACCTCGCCTCATCAGGTGAATGGCGCGAGGTCTGCAAGTGGGCCCACGTAGTTCCCGTTGCAAACGCCACCTGCTCAGGCGGGTCTGGCAACAACGATTACGGATTCACTGATCACTATTGGACCTCAACTGCCACTGCTGACAACTACCCAATTGAGAATTGGCTTCCGGGCGGAGAGGACTTCCGCACGGTTGGTAAGGACACGGGATACGTCCAAATGCGACCAATTCGCGTCTTTGGTCTGATCCCGTCTGTCCAAGCGTCGTGGCTCCCCGCAGTCACAAGATCAACATCTCGAACTGTTGACTTCACCCTTGATTTTTCGGAGTCGGTAACCGGGGTTGCAACATCGGACTTCACAAATTCCGGCACGGCAACCGGTTGCGCGTTTACTCCCGCAACATCGACCGGAACATCGATTGCAGTTCAAGTGATCTGCCAGTCAGATGGAACCGTTGTTCCAGTCTTGACCGCAGGTTCGGTGAACGGCGCGTCAACGACCGGTCCTTCAATCGCTACACCTGGACCTGCAGTACCGATTGACTCGATTCCTCCGACGCTGACAGTGGTTGCGTCGACACAGACCGTCGTCGCTGGTACCGGATTCGCGGCATCGCAAACGGAACGTGGATCGATCTACGTCGTCAAGGATTCAGTAGCGATCAATTCGGTATCCGATATCACGAACGCTGCTGATTCGCTGTGGAACGGTGTCACGGAATCAATGGTCGATACCGTGGTTTCCGTCAACACGACCGGACTTTCATCCGGGACGTACCACTTTTACGGCGTCGACCTTGCGGGAAATATCTCTGCTGCTGACGCCGCAACAATCACTGTGCGCGCTGCGCAGGCTTGTAGTTCGAGCTGTTTGATCGGCGATATCGGACCGGGCGGCGGCACGGTCTTTTACGACGCAGGCTCGGTACAACCATGGGGTCGTTACCTCGAGTTCGCTGCATCAAACTGGACTGGATCTTGGGATGGATCGCGCACTCCGCTGTGGTGTGACGTGATGTCCGATATCGCCGGAGCGAATGGAAGCTCTATCGGAACTGGATACGAGAACACCAACGCGATGTTGACCGGTTGCACATCGGGTATCGCTATCGATGCAACTTCGTATCGAGGTGGTGGATTTGTTGATTGGTTCGTTCCGTCGGAAAACGAACAGCGAGCATTGTGTCGTTGGGTCGCCGGTCAAGGAGCAAACGAAACCGGATGTCGCGGTGGGTACTACAACAACGACAACTTCACTTCGCACTATTGGACGTCAACGCAAACAGGAACGACGAGCGCAATCGAAACCTGGATGCCTGGTGGTAATGACTACCGAAACGTTGGCAAAGACACCAACTATGTTTCGCTTCGACCGATTCGAGCATTCGGTGGCGCAGCATCAATTTCAGCAGCGATTACGCCCGATCAGCCTCGGTCGACGTCACTGACGCTGGGCTTCACGGTTGATTTTTCGGAATCGATTTCCGGACTCACTGCTGCCGATCTCGCGAACGGTGGAACGGCGACAGGTTGCGGATTTACACCCGCTTCGTCCTCAGGTACTTCGATTCATGTTTCGGTCGTTTGTTCGGGCGATGGAACCGTGGTGGTTCAGCTGGCTGCTGGTTCGGTAAATGGAACCACCGTTTCTGGTCCTCGGATCACGACGAATTCGCCGATGGTTCCGATTGATTCGCAGGCGCCGACGCTCACTGTGACTTCTCGTCCGACCACGATGGTTGTGGGCTCGGGAACTGAAGTGGAAATCAGCGAGCGCGGTACCGCCTACCTCGTCCACGACACGGTGACGGTTACGAACCAAGCGAGCATCACAACCGCGGCAGATGCTGATTGGGATTCGGTGTACATGTCCGATGCGGGAACCAAGTACACGCTTCCATCGCAGGGATTGAGTGCTGGCAACTACCGCATTTACGCGGTTGACCTTGCCGGCAATCTTTCCGGACCACTGGGGACGACGTACACAATCCGTGCTTCGCAGCAATGCTCGGTGTCCTGTCTCGTTGGTGACAGTGGTCCCGGTGGGGGCATCGTGTTCTACGACGCTGGATCAACGCAGTCATGGGGTCGTTACCTCGAAGTCGCCCCTGCGAACTGGTCGGGGAGCCCGGACGGCAACGCAACACCTACGTGGTGCACTAACACGAGTCAGTTGATCGCTGGCGCGGATGGAACAGCGATCGGAACCGGTGCGACCAACACCGCCGCGATTGTTGCGGCGTGCACCTCCGGCGCAGCAGTGAATGCGGCGGCCTATCGAGGCGCCGGTCTTTCGGATTGGTTCTTGCCATCGATTGATGAACATCGAGCGCTTTGTCGATGGGTGAAGGGCCTTGCACCTACCACGACGGAATGCCGGGGTTCCTCGATTTGGATGGACCTTGGTTGGACGAGTCACTACTGGACATCGACGCAAACAAGCGCAACCTCGGCCTGGGAAACGTGGATGCCCGGCTGGAACGATTATCGAGACGTTGGTAAGGACACGAACTATGTCTCGGTGAGACCAATTCGGGCGTTCTGACCGTTTGCAGACGGAGAAACGTTTGAGAAGGGGGACCGATGATGTCGGTCCCCCTTCCGCGTTCGACCGGCATCAAACCCGGGTTCCCCGGCTCTAACCTGTTCTCCGTGGGTCTCAAAGGATTCGAACGCCGTCTCGAACATGCCGTTGAAGGCGTGTTCTCACGAGTCTTCAAGAGTGGCGTCCGCCCGATTGAGATCGGCCGCAAGCTGACCCGAGAGATGGACGATCACCGTACGGTCGATGTCCGTGGTCGAACTGTGGCGCCGAACTCGTTCACGATCGCCATTTCGCCCGATGATCACGATGCGTTCGTCGATATCGCCGATTCGCTGGCCCGAGAACTCTGCGACGCAGCCCGAGAGCATGCTCGTGACGAGGCGTACACCTTCCTCGGTCCGGTCGAGGTCGAACTCGTCGTTGACGACAATCAGCGCACCGGAACGTTTTCGATCGAGTCTCGATTTTGCGAAGGTCAAGGCGGTGCGGGTGCAGGCTCACTCGTGCTCCCAACCGGTGAACGATTTGTGTTGCATGAACAAATGATCAGCATTGGTCGGCTTCCGGAATGTGAGATCACGCTGGTTGATCCCAATGTGAGCCGACGTCATGCGGAAATCCATCCGCGTGGAACGGGATTTGTTCTGGTTGACCTCGGTTCCACCAATGGCAGCACAGTCAACGGCGTACCCGTCCACGAACGCGAACTCCGCGACGGCGACGAACTCGGCTTCGGAAACATTCGCCTCACGTTCCAGGCCTCCTGAACATGGTCTCCGACCAGTTGCTTCTGGTTTTGAAGCTGTGCCTTTTGGCGCTCCTGTATTTGTTCTTCTTTCGCGTCGTGCGCGCGGTGTGGGCAGAACTTCGACCAACTCCGCAACTTCCGGCGGGCGCTGCAGTTCCACCCGTTGCAACGCCAACACGCAAGCGTCGGAAAGAGCCGAAAGATGTTGTGCGCACGAGACAGCTTGTTGTGCGCGAGCCGGTAGAAATCGCGGGCAAAGCGTGGCCACTTACGGGCGAAGTTTCGATTGGTCGAGCCGCTGGTTGTCAGGTGACAATCGACGACACGTATGCATCGCAAATTCATGCGCGTGTGTTCAACCGCGACAATCAGTGGCAGATCGAAGACCTTGGTTCGACAAACGGAACATGGCTGAACCGACACAAAGTGTCAGGCCCGATGGTGATCAAACCGGGTGACGTTGTGCAGATCGGCAACACCGTTATGGAGTTGCAGTGACTCGCTTCTCGTGGGGTGCAGCCACCGACACTGGTCGCGTTCGTCAAGCGAACGAAGATTCCTTCCTCGTCGTCGACGGACTCTTTGCCGTTGCCGACGGAATGGGCGGACATCAGGCCGGTGAAGTTGCGAGTCACCTTGCACTCGAGACGCTGCAAACCGAATTCACCGCTGCCGGTACCGACGTGCTCGTGCGCGCTGTTGAAAACGCCAACCACACATTGGTGTCGCGGTCGACTGCCGACCCGGAACTCGCAGGAATGGGCACGACGCTTGTTGCGATGGCCCTTGTTGAAGCATCGGGCCGAGATGCAATTGGCGTTGTAAACGTTGGAGATTCGCGCCTTTATCTCTTATCTGATGGCAACCTTGCGCAGATCACCGAAGATCACAGCCTCGTGGCAACGATGGAGCGCCAAGGCCGACTTACCGCCGCTGAAGCTGCGGTACATCCGCAGCGAAACATCCTGACCCGTGCGCTTGGCATCGATGGAACGGTGCTTGTTGATTCCTGGGAGATCCTGCCGGTCATCGGCGATCGCTATTTGATCTGCAGCGATGGGTTGTTCAACGAAGTTGACGAAAATCGCATCGCGGCAACATTGCGTCGTTTGGCCGATCCGAATGAGGCGTGTCGAGAACTCATTCGTCTTGCGAATGAAGGCGGCGGTCGAGACAACATCACCTGTGTTGTTGTCGATGTCGTCGACGACGCAGGGCGCGACCCAAATGCCGATCCCGCGAATCGAGTTCGCAATTCTCATACTGGCGGCGATCTCACCGTTGGCGATGTCGATGGTTCCGAAGCCAAGCAACCGAGGCCGCCGGGAGTGGTTCGCAGTTCATTCACATGGCGTGTCGGAGTGTTCGTTGCCGCGTTTGTCTTTGTGATTTTGGCGGGCTTTGCCTTTATCTGGTGGACCGGAACCAAGACCTGGTACGTCGGTGTAGATGGCGAAAACGTCGCAATCTTTCACGGTAAACCCGGTGGTGTGTTGTGGATCCAACCATCACTCGCCGAGGATTCTGAACTGCTCGTTGCGAATGTCCCGCAAGCTGCGTTAGTTGATGTGAAGAACGGAGTCGAGCAACCGTCGTTGAGTTCAGCTCGCACCTACATCAACAACTTGATTGAACAGAACTCGAAAGCAACCACGACGACAACGACGCCTTCGTCGAGCACAACGACCACGATCGTGAGGTGACGGTGTGACGCGCCGTCGCAACACCGAACTTGGACTCATGTTGATGACAGTGGTCATCGTGTGCGCCGCCTATGTGCTGGCCAGTCTTGGCTCTGAGTCGCGTATCCCTGCGAACATCATTCCGTTCCTCGTTGCGGTGATCGCACTGTTTATGGGTGCGCACTTCGCGGTGAGAAAACTCGCTCCTGGTGCCGACCCGATTCTGCTTCCAACGGTGACCCTGCTGAATGGTCTTGGCTACGTCGTCATTGCTGGACTCAACGAAAAGCTCGCGGCCGCGCAAGCAACATGGACAGCGATAGGCATCGTTGCCTTTGTGCTCACACTTTGGTGGGTAAAGCGACCGCGCGATCTTGAGCGCTACCGCTATACGTTTGCCCTTGTAGGTATTGGGCTTTTGTTGCTTCCACTTGTGCCGGGACTGGGGTACGACGCGGGAAGTGGCAGCACGATTTGGGTGAAGCTTGGTCCGATCAGTTTCCAGCCCGGCGAAGTCGCAAAAGTTGCGCTCGCCATCTTCTTTGCCGCATACCTTGCTGATCAGCGTGAACTCATCGCGACCAGCCAGTGGAAAATTGGTCCGATCCGACTTCCGCATCCGAAATATCTCGGTCCGGTGTTGATCGCGTGGGGCGTCACATTGCTCGTGATGTTCTACCAAAAGGATCTGGGATCCTCGCTGCTGTTCTTCGCGTTGTTCCTCGTGATGATTTGGGTTGCCACGCAGCGCACGTCGTTCCTCGTGATTGGTGGCGGACTCTTTGCTGCAGGCGCGTTCTTTGCATGGCGCACGCTCGATCACGTGAAAGTCCGCGTCGACATTTGGCTTGATCCGTGGAAGACGCCGAGTGGCAACGGATACCAAATCATTCAGGGCATGTTCGCCATGGCCTTTGGTGGGCTCACCGGAACTGGCCTCGGACGCGGGGGAGACACACGTATTCCTGCGGCCGAAAACGATTTCATCTTCGCCGTCATTGCTGAAGAACTCGGTCTTGTCGGCGGTTCGCTGATCATCATCGCGTATCTCTTGGTAATCGGTTCCGGCCTGCGCATTGCTGCGGCAACTGATCAGGTCTTTGACAAGTTGTTGGCAACGGGTTTCACGTTGCTCCTCGGTTTGCAGGCGTTCATCATCGTTGCGGGCGTGCTTCGTCTGCTTCCGCTTACCGGTGTGGCACTGCCGTTCATCTCCTACGGCGGCTCTTCGTTGGTCATGAACTACGTGATCTTGGCGTTGTTGTTGCGCATCAGTGATCAAACATCAAAGCGGGCAATGAATCGTGCAGCGGCGGAGGTGGCTGCATGAATCGCAACATCATGAAGCTCGGCGTCGTATTGGTTGTTCTCTATGTGGCGTTGTTTGCAAAGCTCAATTGGATTCAAGTTGTTGACAAGAACAGCCTTGATACCAACCCCATGAACACGGCGCAGGTTCGTCGTGACTTCAATCGGGCGCGCGGTTCGATCATTTCTGCCGATGGAGCAGTCATTGCCCAAAGCATCGCCAATCCCGATACCTCATCGGAGTTCAAGCGGATGCGGGTGTATCCAGAAGGGGAACTCTTCGGTCAGACCACCGGCTATTTCTCTTTCCGTTACGGCTCGTCAGGCCTCGAGAAGCAGTACAACGACGAACTTTCGGGTTCAACCTTCGACCAACAAGTCAAGAGCTTCGGCGATCTCTTTGTTGCACGCGAAAACGTCGGCAATGTTTCGATCTCGCTCCGCAAAGACATTCAGGAAACGGCGCGGCAGCAACTCGGCGATCGTGAAGGTTCGGTCGTTGCGCTCGACCCTCGCACTGGAGCCATTCTCGGATTCTGGAGCTGGCCGTCCTACGACCCCAACACGGTGAGTTCGCTCGATAAGTCGATTTCCGAAGCATCGTGGAAGTTGTTGAACGCGGCGCCCGGTGTCCCGATGCGCGCCCACTTCTATCAAGATCGCTATTTCCCAGGTTCAACCTTCAAGGTCGTTACCGCGGGCGTCGGACTTCAAACCGGCAAGGTCACGAACACGGAACCTTCGTATCCGTTCATGACTGGTTACACGCCGCAAGGAACCAACAAACCGATCATGAACTTCGGCGGTGAAACCTGCGGAGGAACGTTGCCGGAGATTCTTCGTGTCTCCTGCAACTCCTCGTTCGCCGAGATGGGTGCCGAAACCATTGGACCAGTCGACATGGTGGCCGGGGCAGGTTCGTTCGGATTCAACTCCACCGTTCCGATCGACATGCCTGAACCTGCGAAATCGGTATTCCCCACCAACGTTGGAAACAACCAGCCCAAACTCGCCATGTCGTCGATTGGTCAGAACGATGTGCAAGCGACGCCACTGCAAATGGCGATGGTCGCCGGCGGTGTCGCGAACGGTGGCGTGATCATGAAGCCGCATCTGCTTTCCGAAGTCCGCAACGTGCAAGGCGATGTGGTGTCGACCTACAGCCCGTCGAAGTGGCTGACCCCGATGTCGTCCACCGCCGCCTCGACCCTGTTTGACGACATGGTGGGCGTGGTCAAGGGCGGCACCGCAACGGGAATGGCCATTCAGGGCTGCACCGTGGGCGGAAAGACCGGTACGGCCCAGCTCGGAACCGAACCGCCAAAGAGCCATACCTGGATCATGGGTTTCGCCGGTCCTCCGGGGAAGCCGCCAACGGTTGCGGTGGCCGTGGTGGTGCTGAACCAGTCGGGTGGAAGCGAGGCGACCGGTGGCCGAGTCGCTGCGCCGATCGCGAAAGCTGTCCTTCAAACTGCGCTCGCCGCGCAGGGCGGTTGCTGAGAACGCCGAAACCTTGATCGGGTGCATCGTGGCGCCGGCGAATCGGTCGTAGTCTTTGCGGCGATGAGTGACACACCTGCGGGCCCCACAGTTTTCAACGATCGCTACGAATTGCACCGGAAGTTGGCGCGAGGCGGGATGGCCGACGTCTATCTCGCACGCGACCTTCTGCTCGACCGGCCCGTGGCGGTGAAGGTGCTCTTCACCGAACACGCCCGAGATGCGGCGTTTGTCGAGCGTTTCCGCCGCGAAGCGCAAGCGGCCGCCAATCTGAATCAGCCCAACATCGTTGCGGTCTACGACTGGGGCCAGCAGTACGGCACCTATTTCATTGTCATGGAATACGTCGAAGGCCGTCCGCTTTCCGAAATCATTCGCACTGAAGGCCCGCTTCATCCCAACCGTGCCGCGGAAATCACTGCCGATGTTGCCGCTGCGCTCGGTTTCGCGCATCGCAACGGTGTTGTGCATCGCGACGTGAAGCCCGGCAACATCCTCATCACTCCGTCGGGTCAGGTGAAGGTTGCCGACTTTGGTATCGCACAGGCCGCGACAACTGGCGATGCAGCAGTCAATCTCACGCAAGCCGGTTCGGTCATGGGTACGGCCACGTACTTCTCACCCGAACAAGCGCAAGGTCACGCGGTCGACCCGCGTTCTGATCTCTACTCACTCGGTTGCGTGCTCTACGAAATGCTGACAGCGCGTCCGCCATTCTCTGGCGATTCACCGGTTGCCGTCGCGTACAAGCATGTGCAGGAACAACCAGTTCCGCCGAGCCGCATCAACCCGAACGTTCCTCCCGCGCTTGAAGCAATCGATCTCAAGTTGCTCGCAAAGGATCCCGCGCAGCGTTACGCGTCGGCAGAAGATCTTCGTTCCGACCTTCGTCGTTTCCTTGAAGGCCAGCCCGTTCTCGCTGCTGGTCTTCCCGGCGCGGCCGCTGGTGCTGCAGCCGGCGTGGTGATTGGTGCCGGTCTTGCCGGTGCTGCCCCCGCCGATGCCACTGCCATGGTCCCGGCGGCATCGGGAGCTGCGGGCGGCGCGAACTTTGGTGGCCCACCCACAACCGGTGGCAACTACGCGGTGCCGCCCGAGAAGAAGCGCACTGGTTTGTACGTGGGCCTCACCATCGGCGCACTCGTACTTATCGGACTCATCTTGTTCTTTGTCGGTTCGAGCATGGGCAAGTCGACCGAAAAGGTCAGCGTTCCCGATGTCACGACCAAGGACGTCACCGACGCCACAAATACCCTGAGTACCGCTGGTTTCAAGGTGTCGGTCAAGAACGTTGCCAACGACACCGTTCCGGCAAACCAGGTGTTTGAACAGACTCCGAAGGGCAACACCAGCGCCGCCAAGGGTTCAACCGTGGAAATCACCGTGAGCTCTGGCATCGGCGATGGCACCGTTCCCGATGTTGTCGGCCGAACGCAGGCTGCGGCGGAGTCATTGTTGAAGACCAACAACTTCATTCCTGAAGTGAAGGAAGCGTCGAGCGACACCGTTGCCAAGGGCACCGTGATCTCGCAATCTCCGAACGCGAACTCGAAGGCCACAAAGAACTCAGTCGTCACCATCACCGTGTCGAGCGGTGCCGGCGATGTCTCGATTCCGAATGTGGTGGGACTCAGCGCGGCGACCGCATCGAACCAACTTGGTCAGGCCGGATTCACGGTGACGACAACCCAACAGTCATCGTCCACCGTTCCTGCAGGCAACGTCATCAGCACGAACCCGACAGCGGGATCGAAGGCGTCAAAGGGTTCGACGGTGGCCATCGTGGTCTCGACCGGTCCAGCAGCGTCGACGACGTCGTCAACTACGACGACTTCGACAACGACCACGACAGTTTCTCCGAACTAACTCTCCCGCGGGCGTTCTCACGAATTGCTCGCGACGCGAGCGAGAGCGACGCGGCTTAGTGGCCGCAGCGTTCCAAGAAATTGCCGACGAGTTGATGACCACCCGCGGTGAGAATCGATTCGGGATGGAACTGCACGCCTTCAACATCGAACTCACGATGGCGAAGACCCATCACTAAACCGTCTTGGGTTTGTGCGGTGATCTCAAGACACTCCGGAACACTGTCGCGTTCCACAACAAGTGAGTGATAGCGAGTGGCTTCGAACGGATCGGGAAGACCGGCGAAGACACCTTTGCCTTCGTGCGAAATCAGCGAGGTCTTTCCGTGCATGAGTTGCGGTGCGCGCACAACGTCGCCGCCGTAGACCTGACCGATGCACTGATGCCCGAGGCACACACCGAATACAGGAACTCGTCCGGCAAACGTGGTGATCACGGCGTTGGAAAGTCCGGCATCTTCTGGTCGACCGGGTCCGGGACTAATGAGCACGCCGTCGGGAGCAAGTTCCTCGATCTGCTCGATGGT
>JALQSZ010000339.1 GCA_023264135.1 Acidimicrobiales bacterium | reverse complement strand
GTCACCGACAAGGGGGGATCGTGAAGGAACTCAAGGGCAAGGTCGCAGTCATCACCGGTGGGGCCGGAGGAATCGGCAAGGCGATGGGAGAGCGATTCCTCGCCGAAGGCATGAAGGTCGTGATGGCCGACATCGAGGTGCCCGCACTCGAAGCAGCTGCTGCGTCGCTTCCTGATTCAGTCGAACGCGTCACCGTTGTATGTGATGTTTCGAAGGGCGAACAGATCGACGCTCTTCGCGCAGCGGCCATCGACGCGTTTGGTGCAGTGCACGTTGTCTGCAACAACGCCGGTGTTGGCGGTGGCGGCGCAATGTCAGAGATGAATATCGACGACTGGAAGTGGGTCATCGATGTCGATCTCTGGAGCGTCATTCACGGTGTCCGAGTGTTTCTTCCCGGATTCATTGAGCAAGGCGAAGGACATATCGTCAACACGGCATCTGTTGCAGGTCTCTTTTCCGCTCCGTTCATGGGGCCCTACAACGTTGCCAAGTACGGAGTCGTCGCACTCTCTGAAACCTTGTGCAACGAGTTAGCGATGCAGCAATCGGACGTTGGTGTTTCCGTGCTGTGTCCTTCGTGGGTGAAAACCAAGATCGCCAGTTCGGCCCGCAATAAGCCGGGAGCGACAGCGGAAGAAGCCGATGCGCTTTCTGAATTTGTTCAGCCGCTGATCAACTCCGGTATTGATCCCGACCTCGTCGCTGACCGAGTGGTCGCAGCAGTGAAGAACAAAGAGTTCTGGATCATCACTCACGACGACACTCCAGCTGCGGTGACGCTTCGCACGCGATCGATCCTCGAAGGTACGAATCCTCCGCAGTTGATGCACTAATCCTTCGGATGGCGCACTCGCCGCCGCCACGGCGATTCGGTCCGTAGTCCTCATTGCATCGTTAGCGAGGTTGTTTACGTTGCCGCGATGCGTCAGCGACTTCGCACCTTTTTCGATTCACTCATAGAGCCGTGGTTTCCCACGAGTTGTGTGCGTTGCGGAGACGTTGGTGGTTCGCCATGTCGATCGTGTCGCGAAGATCTTTCGCCCGCCCATGTACTTGGTGAGATCCCGCAACTCGACGACGTGGTCGCTCTCGTCGCCTACGACGACGTTTCGCGTCCATTCATCGCCGATCTCAAGTTCCACGGGGGATGGTCAACCGTTCGGGCGTTGGCGCCTGCGCTCGCAGTTCTGCTGGACGAAACCGTGGGGACTGATCGGCCGGGGCCACTGCTGACCTGGGCTCCCACCACGCCGGATCGGGCTCGTCAGCGAGGGTTTGATCAGGCCGAAGTCCTTGCCCGAGCACTCGCTTCGCACAGCGGTCGCCCGGTTCGTCGACTACTTGATCGTCGGCCCGGTCTGCATCAAACCGGGCGAACTCGTCAGGAGCGGAGTCGGGGAGTGCAGTTCGAACCCCGAGGACCAGTCGCGGGAGCAATCGTGGTCGTTGACGACGTTCTGACGACCGGCGCAACGCTCTCTGCTGCTGGTCACGCGTTGCGCCGTGGGGGTGCGAGTGCGGTCGTGGGGCTCTCCCTTGCCGCCACTCCGGAGCACTCCAAGGACTAGGGCAGAAGGCGGGTGAGGCTTCTCACCAGATCTTCACCCTCCTCTGACCGTGGCCTCAGGAAGGCATCGGTACACTTGCCCTTCTCATGGGCATCCTCGACAAGATTCTGCGCGCCGGCGAAGGCAAGAAGGTACGAGCGATCGAAGCGCTCGTACCTGAGATCAACGCCCTCGAACCCGATATCGAAAAGCTGTCCGACGAGGCCTTGGCCCATCGGACAATTGAGTTCCGCGAGCAACTCGCAAACGGGGCCGACCTCGAAGACATCATGGTCGAGGCGTTCGCCGTCGTTCGTGAAGCGGCACGGCGTGAAATCGGACAACGCCACTACGACGTCCAGATGATGGGCGGCGCTGCCCTCCACTTCGGCTGGGTGGCGGAAATGAAGACCGGTGAAGGC
>JALQSZ010000338.1 GCA_023264135.1 Acidimicrobiales bacterium | reverse complement strand
ACGCCGTGTCAGGCGCGCAATTGGTTCCACAAGTTGCATTCGGTCAGCCCTATGACCTTCTTCTTTCTCCCGACGAAACAACGCTGTGGATCGCCCAATCCTCGTTCAGCGTCGACATGTTCGAATTCAATGCGGCGACGCTTGCGACACAGAGCATCACTCCGATGGGAGGCTTTGGCTGGAGTTTCTCGATGAACCGCGCCGGCACAACGATCTATATGGCCGATCCGAACGGAACTGGCGTCATCGTTTTCGACACCGCAACGAAGGCGGTCACACAACTCGGAACGATTACCGACCTTCGAGATCTTGTCGTTTCACCGTCGGGAACCACCCTGTATGGAGTCCGAGTCAACGGATGGCCCGCACTTCAGGTGGTAGCTATTGACACCACGACCGGTGCGGTCACCCCGGGAGTGAATATCAATTCCTTAGTTTCTGGCGGGGTTACCAATGGTCTCGCCATCACTGCAGATGGCACGAAGTTGTATTACAGCTACATCAACTACGCGAACGGTGGGCTCGTCGTTGTTGAAACGGCAAACCTCAACGCTGGAACATTCATTCCGCTAGAGATCTACACCGAAGTAACCACTTGTCCGTTGGCAGCGGATCCTGCTCCCCCCGTTCCGACAACCGTCGCACCCGATCCCGTCGCACCCACATTCACTGCCTAATCATTCACTACTCGCTGCAACGACGACCTTTTCGAAAGGATTCACATGTTCCGTTCGCATCGCATCGCCGCCGCACTCCTTGTCACCTTTCTCGCCGCCGGCGTTATGAGTTCCTGCGGAGGTTCAAGTGCAAAAGGCTCTGATTCGGACTCGTCGAGCGTGACTGCTTCGAGTGAATCAAGTGCCACGACCGACAAGGCCACCTCGACAACCGCAAATGTTGTCATCGATATTGTGTACAAGTCTTGCAGCGGTTCCACACTCACAATCGCAACCGAGGGTGGCACCGGGCAGATCACAGGAGTGGAAATCGGACGCGAGAACGCGGCGAAAGCTGAAACTCGTTCGACCATGACAAGGAATGCCGATGGCACCTGGACGGGCACGATTCCAAGTGGCTCGGGTCTTGCCGACCGGATCACCGTCTATGCGACGAGTTCCACCGGCCGAAAATCCTCACGCAGCTCTCCCCTGCCGCTGACCGTTGCCGACGGTTCCACCTCCACCTGCGCCTGATTCAGTGCCCTGAACAGGGCTTTTTCACCATTTTTGACGAGACCTGACCCATCGCGGCAGGTCTGTCACACCGCCTCGTCAGGATGTGCGCATTCGCGCAGAACAGCGGAGGCGGACATGGGCGATGTTGGTGAAATTCTCGGTACGGGTTGTCTCGGACTGCGACTGGTGTTGTTCGTGGTGATGGTCTTGCTCGGCATCGCCATGGTGATCGTGCTCGCGCCGTTGTTACTGATCGTGTTTCTGCTGATCCCATTCATGTTCTTGTGAGCAGTTCATAGCGATGCGCGCACATTTGCGCGCCCATCGTGCGTTACTTCACCAACGGCGGATCCGAACGCAACGCGAACACGTTGTGCGTTCGTCGATCGGCCACCCAATCCCCCGACTGAGGAGTCGCCCATGAACGAACCCGAACGCCCTACCACCATCGCCGAAGGCCTCCCCGCCTTGATCCCCCTTCCGCATGCGCCGTTGTTCGATGCGATCGCCACCCAACGGGTGATCGGCGCGTGGTGCGGTGCTGCAGTTGGCGATGCACTTGGTGCGCCGTTCGAGTTCCTTGCCGCTGGTTCCTATCGCGCTCGATTCCCCAAACCCGTGCTCGGTGGAACCGGCGAAATGTGCGGAGGCGGCCCGTTCAATTGGCGCAGCGGCGAGTTCACCGTGCGGGGAGTGAGTCCCAGGGCGCCCCTGGCGCTCGAGGCCGGCCTGGTCGACGAGGCCTTCGACGACCTCGGCGAGGCGCTGGCGGGCGCCGACCTGGCGGTCGTCGCGGTGCCG
>JALQSZ010000337.1 GCA_023264135.1 Acidimicrobiales bacterium | reverse complement strand
CTGAAAGCAGTAATGGAGCCAGCCACGGCCAACCATCTGGTCCTTGATGGCCTGCGTCTGCTCAAAGTCGAACTTGTTGACGTCCAGATAATAACGGGCCACGTCCGTCAAAGCGCGAGCCTTGACCTTGTCACCGTTGCCGCGAGGCTTGCAGCCAGGCCGCATCCGGGCCTTGATCTGCCGACCAATCTGGATGTACACGTCGCGGTGGATGTGGTTGAGCGAGATGTCGGGCTGGCCACGTTTGGCCATTACCTCGCGCTGCTTGTCGGTCCAGGGGTCGTTATCGACAAACCGCCAATCCTCTTGGAGGCGATCCCACCAGCGATCGTCGGCACGAACGGCAGCACGGTGCCACGCCTTGACGGTCTTGAGCGACAGTTCCTCGCCCTTGACGTCCGGCGTGCTGTCCTCTGGTGAGGTCATCAGCTCCGTGTATTCGTCCACTATGCCACCCACGCGTCTAGCGATTGCTCTTCCCGCTGCTCGTCGTACCGATCGATCTTGCTCTTAGGCTTGTCCGTGTCCGTTGCCTGGAACGTCAGGTTATGGGCGTCTGCGACGTCAGGGCTCGATGCCTCGCCGCCTAGCCGCTTCTTGACGTCGTCCTTGCTCTCAACGACGATCCGGCCATCAGGCGTGAAGCGGTACTTCGGCGTTGCCAGTTCACCAATCAAGCGGTCCCGAACGTCCTGCTCGATGTGTGGCTTCTGTGGCGTCCACCCAACGATGGAGGTAAGCGCTTGATCGGTTGAGCCCGGAGCGATAATCGGCTCGTTGTCCTGGTAGAACCAGCGAGCGTCCCACCACAACTCATCCCGCTTGCGGTAGCAGTCAGGGTCGTTGCTCGTCTCGCCTGCCTGAACGTCAACGACTTCAAGCTTTTCGTCGGCCCGCAACACGTCGATCACACCAGCGCCAACGCCAACACCATCGACGCAGATCGTCGGCAAGTATCCCGGTCGCCGTCCCGCCTTGTTGGTGGCTGGCTCGTTCGTCAACTTGGAGATTCGGTAGGCCAGCGCCTTTACCTTGCCGGCCGTCTCAGTCACCGAGTTGCCATGCCACAGCCAAGCGCCAAGGATCGCCTTGCCCTGCCTTGCAACAACGCAGGTGCTATCAGATCCGTATCGGGCCACGTCCACACCGATCACGATCTTTTGCGAGCACCGCCGCCACCAGCCGATCGGCAACTCTCGGTTAGCGGCCAACTCGACCCAATCAAGCGGGATGGCTTGGTCGTCGCTCGACCGTGGGAACAGGCCCAGCACACGCACCCGATAGACGTTGCTGTCTTCGCCGTACTTCCGGCGCATCGCCTCGACGTATTCAGGGCTGACACGTTCAGATAGCCACGTCCCAGCCGGAGCCTTGAAGCCCTTGGGATAGGCAGCCGCTGCCGCAATCCGCATCCGATGCCAGCGCCTGTCGGAATGGTGGCTGGCGTGGAAGTACCCTTGCGGCTGCGTCGGGTTTCCGATCAGCAACTGCATTGCGTTGGGGCCGGTCATGGCCCCTTCCAACACCTCGAAGATCACTTCGGGGACGCCTGAAGCCTCGTCGATGGCGATGAAGATGTTGTCGGCGTGAAACCCGGCGAGCGCTTCAGGCGCTTCCTTGCGTGCCGTCCGGGCCACAGCAAACCAGGTCTTGGCGTGCCGCTTCAGTTCAAAGCGATCCGCCTTTAGGTCAAACTGCTGCCGGTACCGCTTCGGGATTCTGACGAACCATTTCGAGATTTCCGACCACAGCAAGTCATAGAGCTGGTGACCTGTCGGGGCCGTGCATGGGATCTTAGGATGCGACCAGCAGAACATGACCCACAGCACTAGCCAGGCCGCTAACGTGTCCTTGCCTACACCGTGACAGGCCGTGATACTCAGCCGCTTGTGCTGGACAATGGCGCCCAGTGCGTAGACCTGCCACGGATCTGGACTGGCCTTGAGCACTTCCCTGACAAACGCCACCGGCTCACGACGGTAGC
>JALQSZ010000336.1 GCA_023264135.1 Acidimicrobiales bacterium | reverse complement strand
GTCGTGGGGGCGCAACGTCGACCGACTGAATCTCAAACGACGCAATGCGTTTTACGGCGATTGGTGGGACAAGGCGGCGCAGTGGCGAAGCGGTGGTTTTGATCGGTTGCTTGCGGGAGTTCCTGGGAGTCCGACGACTGTCGATCTCATCGAAAAGAAACTGAAGGGCACGTTGTTTGTGCACGAAGTACTTGATGTGCGAGCCGGAACGGCGTTGGAGTTTTTGGCAGCAAATGTTGCCGAACGAGTCCCGTTGTGGCGCGAGTACGAGCACGAACCCGTTGGTCTCTACGAAGTGGTTTCAAATCCGCATGAAGTAGTCATGGTGTGGTCGACAAACATTCCGGCGCAGATCCGTCTTCACCGAAACCGCGATACCGCCCTTGGTTTATGTGATGAAGGCGAAGCCGACGAGCGCATCGTTGCGTGGGAACGTCGAAGCGCCGAGTACACGATTGGTGGAACCACCCACGTGATGACGCCACTACCGAAAACGATTGTCGGACCCGATGATTGGGAAGACGCATCGCTCGAAATGTGGCTTAACCCTCCGGAATAAAGAACGGATTGAGTTCGAAATCGGTGGGCTGTTCAAAAAACGCGCGCACAGAAATGATCTTGCCGGCGCCGTTCACTTTGTAGATCTCGATACCGCGCAACTCCACAAGTTCACCGTGCAGATTGCCCTTGTTGAGCATCTCAACAGCGGCTTCGTGAGTGCCGCCGGGAATGATTCGCTGCGGGTGAAGGGTCCACACGCGACCTTCGGTGAACGAGTTATCCCATGAACCTTCTGCTGCGGAGCGACCGAGTTTCGGTGCCTTTCCAACTGGGTCTTCAAAGGTGACGCTGTCGTCGAACAGCGCCAGCCAGGCCGTGCGGTCTTGCGCGTTCCAGTTAGCTGCGTGTTGCTGGACCGCGGCAACGGCGGGATGGCCCGAGAGTTCGCTCATGCAATAACTCCATTGGCACGAAGTTCTTCGATGCGAGCGTTGTCGAGGCCAAGTTCAGCGGCCAGCACCTCGTTGGTGTGTTCGCCAAGCCATGGCATGCGCACATCGGGACCTTCAGAGACTCGCGACATCTTGATCGGATTGCCGGGAGTGAGAACCGGATCGCCGCCTTCGGGGCGAGGGATCTCCATGAGCATGTTGCGAGCAGCAACGTGCGGGTCGTCGATCACCTGTTGTGCGGTAAGGCAAGGTCCGGCAGCGACACCAGCATCGGCAAGTGCCTTGCAGGCTTCGATGTTGGTCTTGTCCGCCGCCCATGCCTTCACACCGGGGCGAAGGATGTCGTCCATGTGGTCGCGCCAACCGGCGCGAGTGGAAAGTCGTTCGTCGGTGAGCCATTCCGGTTTCCCGACGAGGTTGGCGAGGCGTTCAAACTCATGCTCGCGACCAACCTGAATAATGAACCAGCCGTTCGATGCTTCAAACCCATCGAGAATCATGGCGAGGCCTTGACCCGGAGCGGGGCGCAGGCCGAGAGACCAGAAGTTCGTGACGAGGTCGGTCATTGACACCATTGCGTCGAACATCGCAACGTCGATGTACTGGCCGAGACCGGTGCGATCACGATGGCGAAGCGCCGCAAGAATGCCGATCGTGCCGAACAGCGCGGTGCCGATGTCGCCAAGTGCGCCAACCGGCGAGACCGCAGGCGGACGACCCGGCTCGAGCTTGTAGTCGTAAATTCCGCTCATTGCTTCAGCAACAGCGGCATAGGCGGGCCAGCCGTCGTAAGGCGTAGCAACGGTGTTTCCGAAACCGGAAACGGACAGATAGATCACTCCTGGATGCACTGCAGCGATGTCTTCGTAACCAAGACCCATGCGTGACAGTGCACCGCCTTTGAAGTTCTCGGCGACGATGTCGAACTTTGGTGCGAGATCAAGAATGAGTTGCTTGCCCTCGGGAGATTTCAGGTCGACGCAGATCGACTTCTTGTCGAGGTTGTTGCGCAGATAGGTGGCGCCAACGAAGCGACCATCGGGATCAGTGATGCCCGGTTG
>JALQSZ010000335.1 GCA_023264135.1 Acidimicrobiales bacterium | reverse complement strand
AGTTCGCCGCGAGCGAGCATCGGCTTCAGGATGCTGGCGGCGTCGATCGCGCCTTCGGCCGCGCCGGCACCGACCAACGTGTGGATCTCGTCGATGAAAAGGATGATGTCGCCGCGGGTGCGGATCTCCTTCAACACCTTCTTCAGGCGCTCCTCGAAGTCGCCGCGGTAGCGGCTACCGGCCACCAACGCACCGAGGTCGAGTGTGTAGAGCTGCTTGTTGCGCAGAGTGTCGGGAACGTCGTTCGACACGATCTTCTGGGCGAGACCTTCGACGATGGCGGTCTTGCCGACACCCGGCTCGCCGATGAGGACGGGATTGTTCTTGGTGCGGCGGGAGAGGATCTGCATGACCCGCTCCATTTCGCGGGCCCGGCCGATGACCGGATCGAGCTTCTTCTCGCGCGCGAGCTGGGTCATGTTGCGGCCGAACTGATCGAGGATCTGGCTGCCGCCCTTGTCGCCTTCTTCTTTGCCACCCCGCTCGGAGGAGGCTTCGCGACCGCCGGCCGGCGCCTCGCTCTTGCCCTGCGGACCCTGGTACCCAGAGAGCAACTGGATGACCTGCTGGCGCACACGATTGAGGTCCGCACCGAGCTTGACGAGCACCTGCGCGGCCACGCCCTCGCCTTCGCGAATCAAGCCGAGAAGGATGTGCTCGGTGCCGATGTAGTTGTGGCCGAGCTGAAGAGCCTCACGCAGCGAGAGTTCGAGAACCTTCTTGGCTCGTGGGGTGAACGGAATGTGACCCGACGGCGACGAGCCGCCCTGTCCGATGATCTCTTCGACCTGAGCCCGCACCGCCTCGAGGGAGATGCCGAGAGTTTCGAGCGCCTTGGCGGCGACTCCTTCGCCTTCGTGAATGAGGCCAAGGAGGATGTGCTCGGTGCCGATGTAGCTGTGGTTCAGCAGTCGCGCTTCTTCTTGGGCCAGTACGACCACTCGTCGGGCTCGGTCGGTGAAGCGTTCGAACATGCTCAGCCTTTCGTCCTGCGGGTCACTCTACAGGTGGTGTGTGGCAGGTCCGAGGCGGCGGAAAAGGTGGTGTGGACGTGTCAGACGTCTCCGAAACGATGATGGATCTCACTCGTGCCCACACGAGGAAATACGCCTAGCCTGCCGGTGTGAGCGGGTCTCCTCTTCTCGGGCTTCCGACGTCGGATGCCGACCGCGAACGGGTCGAAGCGGCTTTGAAGGATGCGGTCCGAACGCCGGACGCCTATCTCACCGAGATCGCATCACACCTGCTTCTCGCCGGGGGCAAACGGCTGCGGCCGATGTTCAGCGTGGTCGCAGCCCAGGTTGCCGGTGGTCCGACCACCGAAGACGCCGTTCAGGGTGGCATCGCTTGTGAACTCGTGCATCTCGGATCGCTCTATCACGACGACGTGATGGACGACGCCACGAAACGCCGCACGGTCGAAAGCGTGAATGCGCGTTGGGGCAACCTCAAAGCGATCCTCGCTGGTGACTATCTATTGGCGAAAGCATCAGAAATCGCTGCGTCGCTAGGCACCGAAGTAGCGGGATTGCTCGCCGCCACCATCGCCAAGTTGTGCGAAGGGCAGATTCTTGAATTGCAGCACGCGTTCAATCTGCAACGCACCGAAGACGCATACCTGCGCTCCATCGACGGCAAGACCGCATCGCTGCTGGGCACCTCGTGCCGCGTTGGCGCGATCGTCGCCGGTCTGCCTCGCCCGCAGATCGATGCGCTCTCCACGTTCGGCAATTCGTTTGGCATGGCCTTCCAGATCGTTGACGATCTTCTCGATGTCACCTCAACCGACGAAGAACTCGGCAAGCCTGCCGGACACGATCTCGTCGAAGGCACCTACACGCTTCCGGTGATTCGCACGCTTGCGGCTGGTGGAGCCGAAGCCGAAGAACTTCGTTCGCTGCTTGTGAAGCTTGCCCCCACCGACGGTTCGATTGAACCAGTCGACGATCCCGACACGCTTGCCCTTGCCCGCACACTGTTGCGTTCCTCGGCATCGGTACGCGGTTCGCTCGATACC
>JALQSZ010000334.1 GCA_023264135.1 Acidimicrobiales bacterium | reverse complement strand
TGTTCGGCAAGCGCTCCAACGCCGAAGCGATGTTCATGGAAGCGCTGGGCGGGCAGGTTTCGCGTGAAGAGGGGTGGGTGATCTACCTGACCACGCAGAGCGCCGAGCCCCCGGCCGGTGTGTTCAAGGAGCGGCTGGACTATTGGCGCAAGGTGCGTGATGGAGAGATATACGACCCGCGCACGCTCGGGGTGTTGTACGAGTTCCCCGCCCACATGATCGAGTCCAAGGCGTACTTGGACCCGGCGAACTTCTACATCACGAACCCGAACCTAGGGCGGTCGGTCAGCCAGGAGTGGCTTGAGGACAACCTGCGCAAGAACCAGGCTAAGACGGACGGCGCCTTGCAGCAGTTCCTCGCCAAGCATCTCAACGTCGAGATAGGACTTGCGCTGCGGTCTGACCGTTGGGCGGGGGCTGATTTCTGGGAACGTCAGGCGTGCTCGTTGAGCCTGTCCCAGATCCTGGAACGGGCCGAAGTCGTTGATGTTGGCATCGACGGCGGCGGGCTTGACGACCTGCTCGGACTTTGCGTGATCGGGCGGGACGCTGAGACCCGCGAATGGCTGTGCTGGGTGAAAGCCTGGGCGCACCGCAGCGTACTGGATCGACGCAAGGAGATTGCGCCGAGGCTATTGGATTTCGCGGCCCAGGGCGATCTCGTGATCGTGGACGAACTCGGGCGCGATGCCGAGGAAGTCGCCGCGACGGTGTTCGAGATTGAGCAGGCTGGATTGCTGGACAAAGTGGGGGTGGACCCTGCTGGCGTAGGGGCGATCCTTGATGCCTTGGTGGCCGCAGGCGTCCCGCAGGAAAAGATCGTCGGGGTTAGCCAGGGCTGGCGGCTCGGCGCGGCGATCAAGACGGCAGAGCGCAAGCTCGCTGAGGGGACGCTGAAGCACGCCGGGCGGCCTTTGATGGCCTGGTGTGTGGGCAACGCGAAGGTTGAGCCCCGTGCGAACTCGATTCTCATCACAAAACAGGCCAGTGGGTCGGCCAAGATCGACCCGCTGATGGCGATGTTTGACGCGGTTTCGTTGATGTCGCTGAACCCTGAGGGGTGTTCAGGTATGGATTCGTGGCTCAAAAGCCCTGTGAAGGTGGCGTCATGAAAGCGGGCTTGTGGCAGCGCGTTCGCGCCTCGCTGGGCTTTTCTCGTCCGTTGACGTTGAAAGACCCCGAGCTCTACGCATCTGCCGTGGACGGCGGCGTGGTCGTCAGCCCTCAGGCTGTCATGCAGCTTGACGCGGTTTGGGCCTGCGTGCGCCTCATTTCAGAAACCATCGCGTCGCTTCCGCTGGGGATGTACGAGCGCACGCCTCAGGGCAAGCGTTACGCACCACATCACCCCTTGCACTACCTGATCCACGACCAGCCGAACGCTGACTCCACGGCCACAGTGTTCTGGGAGGCGGTTGTAGCGTCGATGCTTCTGAGGGGCGCCGCGAGGATCGAAAAACAGATCATAGCCGGTCGCCTCACTGGCTTGCGATTCCTGGACCCAGACCGCCTGACCATAACCACGGATACCCAAGGGCGCAAGACCTACCAATACCGGGAAGAAGGCGGGGCGCAGCGCAGCATCCCGGCAGATCGCATCTGGACGATACCGGGTTTCACGCTCGACGGCATCAACGGCGTGTCGGTCATTGCCTACGGGGCCAAAGTGTTCGGAGCGGCCATTGCTGCCGAGCAAGCGGCGGCCAAGACGTTCAAGAACGGCATGCTACAAGCCGTGTTCTACAAGGTGAACACGTGGCTGAGGCCTGATCAGCGGGCCGAGTTCAAGAAGAGCCTGACGCAGTCGATCCAGCGCGGAGAAGCTCCTCTCCTGGAAGGCGGGACCGACGCGGGCATGCTCGGCATCAAGCCATCGGACGCCCAGTTGCTGGAATCTCGGGCCTTCTCCGTCGAGGCCATTTGCAGATGGTTTCGTGTGCCGCCGTGGATGGTGGGCCACACAGAGAAGTCCACCAGTTGGGGGACCGGCATCGAACAGCAGATGATTGGGTTCCTGACGTTC
>JALQSZ010000333.1 GCA_023264135.1 Acidimicrobiales bacterium | reverse complement strand
GGTGACCTTTGAACCGGGCGGCTACCACATCATGCTGACAGGCTTGGCTGCGCCGTTGAAGAACGGTCAGAAGTTCGATGTGAACCTCGGGTTCCTCAATGGCGGCGTCATCAAGGTGACGGCCACGGTCAAGGCCTCCTGAACGCGAGTGTGCGACCGTGGCCCGCGTGGGGCTACGGTCGCAACCGATGTCTGAGATGAACGACGCCTCCGAATCTGCCGCAACAGCGCCGTTGAACGACGCTGAAATTCGCGACGCGCTGCCCGAAGATCTGAATGCAGCTGGTTTCGTTGGTCCGTATTTGTTCCCCAATAACAATCGCCGGCGAGTCCCCGCGTATCTCTACTGGGGGATCTCGGCGGTGTGCATCCTGATTTGGGTGTTGCGCAGTGGAAGCGATCCAGTGCTCATCAATCAGGGCGTGTTGATCGCGGCGATCGTGCTTGCGCTGATTGGTCTGTACAGCTTCGTTGCTGGTTGGAATCTCAAAGTCGATGAGAGCGATGCGCTTGTCGCTGCCACGAAACAGGTTGGATTTCCTGTTGGTCACGCGTCGGCGCAAATGGGTTGGCGCGGACTTCTGAGTCGGCCCACCTGGCGCATCTTGCTGTACAGCGCAGATGATCCCCCGGAAAAGCGTGGGCTTGTGCTGGTTGACGGAGTCGATGGCTCGATCGTCGAGTGGTTTGTCGAAGACAATCCTGAGAACTGGGACGAACTCGAGTCGTAACGACTAGTCCAACGACGCGATGAGGTGTTCGACCTCGGAAAGCGCGTCGACTCCAACTCCGACCGCTTCGCGTAAAAGGTCGAGTGCGCTTACAGAGACATCGCCAACAATGCCGGTGCGCGACCAATCGCGGCCCTTGATGGTTTCGGCAAGATCGGCGACGGCAGTCACTCGTTCAGAGAATTGCTCGAGCACAGCCTCGGTCGGCTCCGTGGCTGACGTTTCGACTGCACGCAGTTGGCGGTTGGTGACGGCCGGATGCAATGGCGCGTCGTCCACTGTCGAGACATCGCTGAGGCCCTTTTCGAGCACGCCGAGTGTGGCGGTCGCCCCGAGGAGAATCTCGACGGCCGACACCCCTCCGCTGCCGAGCCGATGTGCTCGTGCTTCGGTCACTTCGTCGAAGACCCCGAGCGCAGCGGTGACCCGGCGGGGGAGCGTTCGCAAGGCAACAACGGCATCGGCAGGCATGAGCGTCGAATAGTCAGTCATGGCTGCACCTTAGGGGCGTGCCGAAGGCGGTCAAGGCCCCACTGCTAGCCTGTTTCCGTGCTTGACGGACGCTGGCGAACCAACATCGAAAAGGGCCTCAAGCCGGTTGGGGCGAAACTGCTCAAGCTGGGCTTCACTGCCGACCGTCTGACCGCCGTTGGCGTGGTGATGTCGGCGTGCGCAGCGGTGGCAATTGCTGCTGGCTTCCTGCCCTTGGGCCTTCTCCTGCTTGTTCTGACTGGCCTTCCCGATGCGCTCGACGGCGCAGTTGCCAAGGCGGCCGGAACCGCTGGTCCTCGCGGAGCGTTCTTCGACTCGGTCGCCGATCGCGTGTCCGACACCATGCTCCTTGGTGGTGTCGCCTGGTATCTCGCCGACACGCACGGCGGACTCATGCCATTGCTTCCCATGGCCGTGCTTGGCGCTTCGCTCATCATCTCGTACGAACGAGCGAAGGCGGAAGCGCTTGGATTCAACGCCAAGGGTGGCGTTATGGAGCGCGCAGAACGCGTGATCCTTCTTGGTCTCGGTCTGCTATTCCCGGTGCTTCTCATTCCGGTGTTGTGGATCATGCTGGTTCTCACCATCGTGACTGCGGTGCAGCGCTTTGCGAAGGTGTGGCGTCAAGCATCAAAAGAACGACCAGTAGTTGCGCCAACTCGCCGTGCCTCTCGTCGCCGTGCTGCCCGCGCGAACCGCGCCGGTTCATCGCAGTGGCGTCAGAACCTTCAGGCGCGTCGACGCCGCTAGGCGCGTATGGCGCTTGATCCGGTTACCGCGGCCTACCGCGCGGGCGCAGCATTCTCGCGGTCGGTTCCTCGAC
>JALQSZ010000332.1 GCA_023264135.1 Acidimicrobiales bacterium | reverse complement strand
GCAGGATCAGGACTGAACACTCGCTTGGCAATTGCGATCTGCACTGGGTGAAGGCTCCAAGCACCAACACAACCAAGCAAGAACGCGTTGCGGAATTGGTCTTCGCAAGCAACAACGTCGGCGATGTCACCGAATGGGCCATAGAACGGAAGGATCCCGTTCGCCACACACGCATCGACCATCCGAGCCAGCGTGTAGTGCCAGAGGTCTTGCTGATAAATCGTTCGGTCGCCTTCGATGTTTCCATCGATGGGATCTTGACGAACCAGATACCCCGGATGTCCCCCACCAACTCGAGTTGTCTTCATGCGACGGTTCGCCGCCAAATCTGCTGGACCGAGCGACAGTCCTTGCATACGCGGACTGGCACCACAGATTTCTTCAACATTCGCGACGCCGCGAGCGGTTTCGAGAATGGCATGCACAAGGATCGGACGATCCAACTTTGCTTTCGCTTCAAGTTGTGCAAGCAGGCGATCGACGTAGTGAATGTCTTCTGGCCCCTCGACCTTCGGAATCATGATGACGTCGAGCTTGTCGCCGATTTCCGTGACTGCAGTGACGATGTCGTCGAGGCCCCACGGAGAATCGAGTGAATTCACTCGGGTCCAGAACTGCGTCTTTCCAAAATCGATGGTCTTTCCGACATTCACCAAACCGGCTCGCGCCGCTTCTTTGTCGGTGGCGGGAACGCCATCTTCGAGATTTCCTAGAAGCACATCGACGGTGGGAACGATCGTCGGAAGCTTGCTCACCATCTTTTCGTTCGATGGCGGAAAGAAATGGATCATGCGAGCAGGCTTGACCGGGATCTCACGCACCGGCTCAGGGGCACCTACTGCAAGGGGTCGGAAGAAGTCCTTGGGATTTCGCATCCCCTGAAACTATCGGCCGCTGGCCCCCGGCAAGGTCGTTGGCTGTGCAGATTCCTTGACGAGAAAGCCGCTCCGACCCTGAATCATGAACGAATCAATGAGACCGAGGATCCGTCGCACTGCCTCATCGGTCGTCACGCCTGCGGAATGAATGTTCGACACGAGGTTCCGTTGCGCATCGGTGTCGCCAGGTCGAGGGCGGTGTCCCATATACGCCGACAGGCTTTCAGCAGTTGCCAAACCCGGCCGTTCACCGATGAGCAGCACCACGTTCTGCGCCTCGAGCGCATCGCCAATGTCATTCATGACACCAACTCGACAGTGGCGAACAAGGAACGGGCGGCCAACGGACCAGCCTCGAGCTGACGCGTGTTCGAGTAGCGGTCCGAGCAAGGCCGGCACCTGTGACACGACGGCCAACGGAGAGAGTCCGTCGCCGATCACGACTTGCAGGTCGACCCCCACCGGACACTGCTCGCGTAGCTGCTCAGCCGTTCCCGAAGAGAGTCGACGTCCGAGATCTGGTCGTGCGAGGTAGTCAGCATGCGTCGATGCTTCAGTCGTGACTTCAAAGAGGTCAAAGCGATCCCGCAACTCGCTCATTGGTGATTCATCAAGCGACACCGATGCATGCAGCGCGTCTTTCGCGAATGCGTGGTCGGCACGAAGTTGCAATTGAGTAGAGGTTCGATATGCGGTGCCTGCTCGACCAAGTAGTAACCGCGCAGGGGTGACATCAGGGATGGCCTCACTCGCCGTCACCACTTCTACGAGAGACGCCGGAACCTGCTCGCTCATCGACCCAATTCCTTCAAGGAATCAGCAAAAGCCACGAGTGAACCAGCACCGTTTGCCGAGGTGTCGGCCAAACGGCCTTCGGCGAAGATCCCGGTTTGTTCAAGCCACGACGCGAATTCGGGTGCTGGTCGCGCGCCCACGAGTTCACGAACTCCGGCGGCATCGTGATAACTCGTCGATTGATAATTCAGCATCACGTCGTCGGAACCAGGAACGCCCATCACAAAATTGCAGCCTGCTGTTGCGAGCAAAACCAACAGTTGATCGGTGGTGTCTTGATTCGCTTCGACATGGTTCGTGTAGCAAATGTCGAGACCCATCGGCAGACCCAACAACTTGCCCATGAAATGGTCTTCCAACCCGGCGCGAATGATTT
>JALQSZ010000331.1 GCA_023264135.1 Acidimicrobiales bacterium | reverse complement strand
CGAAGCACATGTCGCCGTGCGCGAAATGGCCGGACTCCATGGTCCGCGGTGGGCCGATGCATCGCTCCTTGAGATGCCTGCACTCCGTCCGCCTTCTGCAGAAGGTGCAGCATTTCACGCGCAAATCTTTGCCGGCGCTGTTCCGCAATTCGTTGCGCAGTTCGGCGAATGGATGTCAGCGGACGACATCGCAACACTTGACGATCTTTCGACATGGATGGGCGACTGGTTACTTTCACGCGTCACCGGCCTCACACTCATTCACGGAGATTTCCGTCCTGACAATTTGATGATTGCGCCAAGTGGTTCACCCATCACCACTCTTGATTGGCAAACCATCGGTCTTGGTTTTGCAGGACGTGATCTCGGCTACTTCCTCGGGCTCGGTCTTGAGACAGACCTGCGTCGTGCACACGAACGCGAACTCGTTGCGACCTATCACGAGGCGCTCGCCGCGCACGGTGTTGAGATCTCGCTTGAACAATGCTTCGACGATTACCGACTCGGCACACCACAAGGACCGCTTGTCACGGTGTTAGGCGCGGTCTACGCAACCGCAACGCCGTCCGACGCGTCCAACGCAATGTTTTCGTCAATGATTACGCGCTCATGTGCGGCGATGCGCGATCTTGATCCCCGATCATTGGTGTAATCACCGCATCGACAATGTGCTGCGCACAACGAGAAAGAGCGGCCCGAAGGCCGCTCTTTCCGTATACGAGGATGAACCGATTGGGTTCAGGCCTGCAAGAAGTTGATGCCGGTCGGAGCGACCTGGAACACCTCGGAAGCGAAACGTCCGCCAAGCTTGGTGGCGTCCCACTTCTTGTTGTTGTTGTCGATCGTGATGCGCTCACGCCAACCCTGCATCCAGATGATCTTGTCGTACAGCGCACGAATGACCTGGCCGTTGACATAGGCAGCCTGATCGCTCGCAAGCCATGCAACGAGTGGTGATGAGTTACCCGGATCCATCGGGTGAAAGTCATCGTCGGCAATGTCGTCGGGCTCGAATGCTTCGCCGGCACCAGGCATGGTGGCGGTGATGCGAGTGAGGCCTGCCGGACCAATGCAGTTCACCGTCGTCCCGATGGACGCAAGTTCCTGTGCAAGCGTGAGCGTGAGACCAGCGATTGCTGCCTTGGCCGTTGCGTAGTTGGTCTGACCAAAGTTGCCGCCGAGACCAGCACCCGAGGTGGTGTTGATGATGCGGCCGGCGCGCGGGGTGCCTGCCTTCGACTGGTCACGGAAGTACTTCGCGGCGAAGTGGCTGAGCGACCAGGTGCCACGAACGTGAACGGCCATCACGGCGTCCCAGTCTTCGACTGGCATATTCCAGATTGCAGCGTCACGCACGATGCCGGCGTTGTTCACAACAATGTCGAGTCCGCCGAAGGTGTCGATGGCCTGCTGCACCATTTCGCCACATGCTTCGTGATCGGTGACGTTGCCGTAGTTCGGAACTGCGACGCCGCCGCGAGCTTCGATGAGCGCGACGGTTTCGTCTGCAGCGCGACCTGCGCCTTCACCGGTCACGCTGCCACCGAGATCGTTCACCACGACCTTGGCGCCGTGCTTTGCGAGTTCCATGGCGTGACCACGACCAATGCCGTGACCCGAACCGGTGACGATGGCGATCTTGCCGTCGAGCATGCCCATTGAAAGCGTTCCTTCGTGTTCGATCGGATCATCACCCGACTAGGTGATGAAGCCCCGCCAGAAATGGACGCTGTCCAGAGGCGGGAGCCCTGTTTTTCTAGCAGGGGAAGCCCTCAAGACCCGAATGCCACCCGCCACAGTGCTCAGGAAATGGCTGCCGCCAAGGGGTCGGGCGCAGCATCGATCGCGGCGGTCAGACCGCCGATGGCCCGAGCCAGCTCCGAACGTTCCGTGTCGCTCAGGCCAAGCGAGTCTTCCCATGCGTGCAGATCAGCATTGACCCGCTTGGCGAGGTTGACACCAGTTTCGGTTGCTTCGACCACAACCCGACGTCGATCTCCCGGATCGGGCAGTCGACGAATCAACCCGGCGTTCTCGAGACGATCGAGAG
>JALQSZ010000330.1 GCA_023264135.1 Acidimicrobiales bacterium | reverse complement strand
GCGATGGTCCGGGCGCGGAACGAGGATCGGATGTGATCTCGCCGCAAGCCGGGGCATCTCGCCCTACCCATCAGGTCAGCTTCGGCACTGACACGGTAGCAGAGGGCCATTCGAATCCGACGTTGGACGCGGGATCTCCATCTTGCGGCCTCTAGGCTCACCACTGTGAAGATCTACACGCGCAAAGGCGATGACGGCACCACTGGACTCCTCTACGGAGGTCGGGTGTCAAAGGATTCTGCGGCGCCCACCGCGTATGGAACGGTTGATGAACTCCAAGCGTTCATTGGTTTGGCACGCGCCGAATCAGACGCCGAGTTAAACGATCTGCTCGTGCATCTTGAACGCGACCTTTGGGTGGTGATGGGCGAGCTCGCTGCTGATCCCGGAAGTCGCGACAAGCTGACCCCAGGCGCAACGTTGGTGACCGACGAAATGATTTCCCATCTTGAGGAACTCATCGACACCACGAGTGCGAAATTTGATCCGCCGACGGAGTTTGTTGTTCCTGGCCAGAACCGCATCGGCGCACTTCTCGATGTGGCTCGCACAGTTGCCCGTCGCGCCGAGCGCGACAGTCTCGCTGCCGCTGGCCCGGGAAGCGCTGTTGTTCCGTACCTCAATCGGCTTTCTGATCTGCTCTGGACACTGGCTCGTTGGCAAGAAGGAACCTCGCTGCCGACCAGATCGGTCCAGCCCTAAATCGTTTCTGTTTCCTTCACTGAAGGTGAGGCCGTCATGGCGCTGAAGTTTTCTCCTGCACGTTCGCTCCCCGCCGCAATCGATGCGGTCGTGATGGTGGTGCCCTCGGACAAGAGTTCTGAGCGTGCGCTCAAGTCGCGGGGACTTCCGGTTGCGGCATTGCGCGCACAGGGATTCACTGGCGCCGCCGATCAACTCGCGTATGTGAACGATGCTTCCGGGCGTTCGGTCATTGTCATCGGTATCGGTGCGTCGAAATCTGTTGATGACAATCGTCTCCGACGGGTTGGTGCACAAGCTGTGCGCGCCGGATCGCGTTCCAAGCGACTTGGTGTCGATGTTCTTGATGTCGTTGAAGGCCGAAGCGCTGCCGAACGCTCAAGCGCGATTCGAGCACTTGCCGAAGGTCTTGTTCTCGGTTCGTACCGATTCACGGAGTATCGATCAGCACCCAAACCGGTTGCGCTCGCTGCTGTAACCGTTTCTGGAGTTAGTGGGAAGGCGGCAACCGACGCGTTCGCAACGGGCATGAAGGTCGGCGAGGCCCAAAATTTCGCTCGTGACCTTGTCAATCGGCCCGGCGGCGATCTCACACCTGCAGTACTCGCGGAAGAAGCGGTGAAGCTCGCTCGTCGCGAACGACTCACCATTGAAGTTCTGAATCTTGCGCAAATTCGCCGCCAGAAATTGGGTGGTCTCCTCGGTGTCAACCGTGGCTCAACCCATGAACCGCGATTTGTGAAGCTCACCTATTCGCCGCGATCGCCGAAGGGGACGCTTGCACTCGTCGGAAAGGGCATCACCTTCGATTCCGGTGGTCTTTCAATCAAGACCGGCGAAGGCATGATGACCATGAAAATGGATATGGGTGGAGCCGCAGCAGTGCTCGGTTGCTTTGCCGCAATCCGTGCCGTTGCGCCCACTTGCAAAGTCGTTGGCTACATGCCGATGACCGACAACATGAGCGATGGCGATGCAACGCGACCTGGTGATGTGCTCACAATCCGAAACGGCACCACCGTTGAGGTGTTGAATACCGATGCCGAAGGTCGATTGATCCTTGCCGACGCACTTTCGCTGGCAACCGAAGATTCGCCCGATGCAATTGTCGACTTGGCAACGCTGACGGGTGCAGTGGAAATTGCGCTTGGCGGTCGAATCGCTGCCGTGATGTCGAACAACGACAAGTGGCGAACAGTGGTTGAATCGGCGGCAGCTTCGGCTGGAGAGCGAATGTGGCCACTTCCGCTTCCCGCTGATTACCGGCCATTCCTCGATTCCGATGTTGCTGATCTCCGAAACATCTCGAAGTCGCGAGGTGGCGGAACAATCACCGCTGGTCTGTTCCT
>JALQSZ010000032.1 GCA_023264135.1 Acidimicrobiales bacterium | reverse complement strand
CCGTTTACAAAACCCGCGCGCTCATGCCAGGCTTGCGTGGCCACGTCATAGACCCAAGTCGTGTTGGCGCTGGGAAAGATCAGGACGTAAAAGCTGTGGCCGTCTTGCTGATAGGTATAGGCCAGCGCGTCGGTCAGGTTACCGTACTGCTGGATATGCCACTCAACGGCGTGCGTGCTGATGCGCTGGCCCGTGTAGCCATTGGCGCGGTAGACGATACCTTGGCCGCGAGCGTCAGCACCCAGCCAAAACAAACCGTTGTCCATCTTGGCAATCGTGTAGGCCGAAATGCAACCGATCTCATTGAACGCGCCTTGGATGCGTTGCAGTGGAAAGTCAGACGCGCCCGTGTCGTACCAGACTTCGACGCTGTTGGTTCCGTAGACCCAGACCTCGCGGTGGTCAACGATCAGGCCCACCACGCCGTCGGGGCTACCTTCAGCACTGGCAAAATCCAGCGGGTCAATGCTCGTGCCGTCAAGCAAACTTGTCACCCAAATCTTCTGGCTGTTTGGTTCGTTGAAGACGAAATAGCCATCCAGATAGCCCACAGTCACCGCGCCGGGAAAGTCCGGGTCGGTGATTGGCGCAAAGACGTTCGTGCCGTTGTTGTAAATGTAGCTCGGGCCGTTGGCTGCGATGAAAAGCTGCGTACCGTTGTCGGCCATGCTGACCGGCCCCGTGCCAGCAATCGTGCCCAGCAGCGTGGCCGAATAGCTGGTGTTGATTTTGTAAAGGCTGTTGCCAGAAACGACGAAAGCAACAGTGTTGTCAGACGAGAACGACCACAGGCCTCGGATCGGCCCAGTGCCGATGCTGGCGAGGTTCAGCAGGCCGGGGCAGCGCTGGAGGTACGCCAGGCTCTTTGCCGCCCTCGGGAATGACCTCGGGAAACAAATTGACCATCCGCGCGTCTGCCGCGTTTACAGACCGCGTAACGTATGTAGAGCCGAGTATAGGGGACTTTATGATACACTCCTATCGCAGCCAGGAGCCACACCATGAACGATTGGAAACCACTTGCGGGCCATGAAGATAGCTACGAAGTGAGCAGCGCAGGAATTGTACGCCGCAGCATGTCGCGGGGGAAGTTTCACCAGCGATTTACCGACTCTGAAATTGAGCAAATTAAAAAAGAATACGCGGCGCAAAAAAGTCAGCGAAAAGTCGCTGCCATGTTTGGTGTTTCGCAAATGACCGTCAATAAAATTGTGCGCGGGCTGGCGTATGTTGACGCGGGGCACATCTTGACCCCTGCTTTGCGAATCGTCTGAGGGTCGATGCCGTGTTCTTTGTTGTAGGCCTCTTGCAAACCGCGACGACGATTCGTTTCAGAGATCGCTCGCTGCATCGAATCGGTGATTGAGTCGGCGTACATGATCACTTGACCGTCGACATTTCGAGCAGCACGACCGATCGTCTGCACGAGTGCTGTTTCCGAACGAAGGAAACCCTCTTTATCGGCATCGAGAATGGCAACAAGCGACACTTCGGGAAGATCGAGACCTTCTCGAAGCAGGTTGATACCGATCAACACATCGAATTCACCTAGGCGGAGATCACGAAGGATTTCGATTCTCTCGATGGTGTCGACCTCGCTATGGAGATAGCGAACCTTCACGCCGAGTTCGAGCAGATAGTCCGTGAGATCTTCCGACATTTTCTTGGTGAGGGTCGTCACCAATACGCGATCGCCATTCGTCACGCGCTTGTTGATCTGCTCGATCAAATCGTCGATCTGCCCCTTCGTGGGCTTCACCACAATTTCCGGATCCACCAGGCCTGTTGGCCGCACGACTTGTTCGACAATGGCCGAGGAATTCTCGAGCTCGAACGGGCCTGGTGTGGCCGAGAGGAACACCACTTGGCCGATGCGATCCATGACCTCGTCGAAGGTGAGCGGACGGTTGTCGGCTGCAGACGGAAGGCGGAAGCCATGCTCAATGAGGGTTTGCTTCCGTGATCGATCGCCTGCGTACTGACCGCGTACCTGAGGAACCGCCTGATGACTCTCGTCCATCACGACAAGGAAATCGTCGGGGAAATAGTCGAGAAGTGTGAACGGGGCCTCACCTGGTTCACGGCCATCGATATGAGCGGAGTAATTCTCGATCCCGTTGCAGAAGCCGAGTTCCGCCATCATTTCGAGGTCGTACTGCGTGCGCATACGCAAGCGCTGCGCTTCAAGCAGTTTGTTCTCACTCTCGAATTTGGCGAGCTGCTGCTGCAGTTCCGCTTCAATACGCGTCATCGCGGTTCGCATGCGCTCATCGCTGGCGGCGTAATGCGTAGCCGGGAAGACAACGAGCTCTTCGAGTTCGGTGACCTTCTCCCCCGTCACTGGATCGACCACGATGATTCGGTCAATGTCATCGCCAAACAGTTCGATTCGAATCGCGGTTTCGTCATACGCCGGATGAATCTCGATCGTGTCGCCGCGAACGCGGAACTTTCCGCGGATGAGATTCATATCGTTACGTTCGTATTGCATGTCGACGAGGCGACCCAAGATGGCCCGCTGCTCGTGGGTTTCACCCTGACGAAGCACCAACATCTGATCGGCGTATTCCTCGGGCGACCCAAGGCCGTAGATGCACGAAACGGAGGCGACCACGATCGTGTCGCGGCGTGTCAGCAATGCCGAGGTTGCCGCATGGCGCAAACGTTCGATCTCATCGTTTACCGACGAGTCCTTTTCGATGTAGGTGTCAGAGGCGGGCATGTACGCCTCTGGTTGGTAGTAGTCGTAATAGGAAACGAAGTACTCAACCCGATTTTCTGGAAAGAACTCGCGGAACTCATTCGCCAACTGCGCGGCCAACGACTTATTTGGTGCCATCACCAAGGTGGGTCGCTGCAACTTTTCGATTGTCCACGCGATCGTTGCGCTCTTGCCAGAACCAGTGATGCCGAGCAACGTCTGGAACCGATTTCCGGCCTCGATGCTCGCCGTGAGTTCCTCGATCGCCTTTGGCTGGTCGCCGGCAGGCTGGAAATCGGAAACGAGACGAAACGGCGGCATCAGAGGAGTCTAGGAAGGGCTGAGGCCGTTGCCCCCGGCAGTTCGGTGGTCGCCGTCTAACCTTGACCGGACCCCCCGCAACCCTGGAAGAGGAACGAAACACATGCGCGACGCTTTGGGTTCGGTGCAATCAGTACTCGTTCTCGGAGGAAACTCCGAAATCGCTCTCGCGATCGTCGATCGACTCGTCGCTAGCCGCTGCACCAAGGTGCTCTTGGGAGTCCGCTCTCCTGGTTCCGCGACCGCAACCGTGAGCCGCCTGCGCGCCGCCGGCATCGATGCCGACACCATCGTGTTCGATGCGCTCGATCCGGCTTCGCATACCAAAGTCATCGATGCAGCGGTTGAACGCATCGGTGATCTCGACATGGTCATCCTCGCGTTCGGCATCCTCGACGGACACCAGGAAATCGATACCGATCCGGTGTTCGCCGCCAAGGTCGTGCAAACCAACTTCGGTGGCGCAGTTTCTGCAGGTCTCGCCTCTGCGGTGCAGCTTCGCAAGCAGGGCCACGGAACCATTCTTTCGATCACGTCCGTTGCCGGTGTGCGCGGTCGAGCAGAAAACATGATTTACGCCGCGTCCAAAGCGGGAATGGACTCGTTCAGCCAAGCGCTCGGAGACGCGCTCATCGGAACCGGAGCGCGCTGCGTTGTCGTTCGACCCGGATTCGTGCACACCGCAATGACTGAAGGCATGAAACCGGCACCGTTCGCGACCACTCCCGACAAAATTGCCGACACGGTCATCAACGGACTCCAAAAGAACAAAGAGCTCATCTGGGCGCCTTCGATCATGATGCCGATGTTCCTCACGCTTCGTCATCTCCCCCGATTCCTTTGGCGCAAGGTCAGTGCCACCTGAGATGACCGCCGCAACGTCCCCCCGCCCCTCACTTCTCGGCGGCATTGTCCGAGAACTGCGCCCGAAGCAGTGGATCAAAAACGTTCTCGTTTTTGCTGCACCAGTCGCGGCGGGCCTTTTCAACAATCGTGATACCGATCTTCACGCTCTTGCCGCGTTCGGCTGCTTCTGCGCGGCAGCGAGCGCGACCTATCTCCTCAACGACGCCATGGACATCGAGTCCGATCGTCGTCACCCGGTCAAGAAGAACCGGCCCATCGCTGCCGGCATAGTCCCGTTGGGCATTGCCTACGCGCTGGCGATCATTCTTCTCGTCGTTGCGATTGGCGGTTCGTTCCTCATTCGTCGCGATTTCGGCTTCACGATCCTCGCCTATCTCGCACTCACGACGGTCTATTCGCTTTGGTTGAAGCACATGCCGATCCTCGACATTTTCGCGGTCGCCGCAGGATTTGTGCTTCGTGCCATCGGTGGTGCAACGGCAACAGGACTTCCGATTTCTGAGTGGTTTTTTATCGTCACGAGTTTTGGCGCACTGTTCATGGTCACTGGCAAACGCGCCGGTGAACGCGCCGATCTCGGTGATGATGCAGCAACCATTCGTCCTGCTCTCGCGGCGTACACCCCGCAGTTTCTGAATTACCTGAAAGCCGTATTCTCCGCCGGCGCACTCATCACGTACTGCTTGTGGGCGTTTGCGTCGGCGCAAGAGTCGACAAACGGTTCGGTGTTGTTCCAGTTGTCGATCGTTCCATTCGCCATTGCGATTCTCCGTTATGCGCTTTTGCTCGAACAGGGCAAGGGCGCTGAACCAGAGAACCTCGTCCTTTCCGACCGAACCCTGCTCGCCGCTGGTGCGATCTGGGCGATCATTTACGCCTGTGCCGTCTACGCCTCCTGAACCAGCGGCCGTTCGGGCCGTTCCCGCTTCAGTCGAACTCTTCGGCTGGGGCCGCACCGCACCTTCGGGCGCGGATGTTCGTCGACCAACCTCGCCGATCGAACTCCAACGCGCGCTCCCCACAACGTTTGAACGCGGTCTCATCGCTCGCGGTCTCGGACGCAGTTACGGCGACGCCGCCCAAAACGCTGGCGGCACCGTCATCGAAACCACCGATGTCGCGGCGTTCACAATCCATGAGTCCGATGCGAACTCCGACACAGTGCTCGTAACCGCAGATGCCGGCGCAAGCATCGATCGTTTGCTGCATGCGCTTGTTCCGCAAGGGCTCTTTGTTCCAGTTACTCCCGGCACCCGCTATGTCACCGTCGGTGGCGCGATCGCTGCAGACATTCACGGCAAGAACCACCACCTCAAGGGTTCGTGGTGCAACCACGTTGAGTCTCTGCATCTGCAACTCGCCGACGGTTCTGTTGTTGAGATCGGACCTGATCGCGATCCCGATCTGTTTTGGGCCACCGCCGGCGGCATGGGACTCACCGGCGTCATTCTCGACGCGACCTTCCGTTGCCCTCGTATTGGTTCAAGCCAACTCGTGGTAGACACCGACCGTGCTGCCGATCTCGACGCAGTGTGCGAACTCATGCGCAGCGGCGACCACCTCTACGACTATTCGGTGGCCTGGATCGACCTCATGGCCACCGGAAAAAACATGGGTCGCTCCGTTCTCACTCGTGGCCGCTTCGCCACTCCTGAAGAAGCTGAGCCAAAAATCGGCGCCGATCCGTACGTCTACAAAGCTGGCGAACTCGTCAGCGCGCCACCATTCATGCCTGCAGGTTTGCTGAACAAACTTTCGATTCGGGCGTTTAACGAATTGTGGTTCCGCAAAGCTCCCGTCGAACGACGCGATGAGATCCAATCGATTCCTACCTTCTTCCACCCACTCGACATGGTGCGCGGTTGGAACCGGATCTACGGACCCGCCGGATTCCTCCAGTGGCAGTTCGTCATCCCCTTCGATGCCACACGCACCCTCACCACGATCGTCGACGAGTTGAGTCGATCGGGATGCACGTCGTTCCTCGCCGTCCTCAAATCCTTCGGCGAAGGAAACGCGGCACCACTTTCCTTTCCCGCCGGTGGTTGGACGCTTGCCCTCGACATCCCGGCAGGCGTTTCCGGACTCGGGCCGCTCCTCGACCGTCTCGACGATCTCGTGGTGGGAGTCGGCGGACGTATCTACCTCGCGAAAGACAGCCGCGTTCGACCCGAACTGCTCCCGCAGATGTATCCACGTCTCAACGAGTGGCGAGAAGTGCGTGAACGAGTTGATCCCAATCGCAACATAATGAGCGATCTCGCCCGACGCCTCGGGCTGTAACCACGATCAACCCACGTTGCGCTTCGACTGAATCCAATCCCAGCATTCGTCGATGTGCACCATGAGTTCTTCTTGCGTTCCATCGTTGGGCACGATGAACGCTGCAACTGCTCGTCGCTCTTCACGCGTTGCTTGAAGTTTCATGCGAGCGCGCGCGTCGTCGGCGTTAAAGCCACGGAACTCAACGAGACGCTGCACCGCGATTTCAGGATCGGTATCGACGACGATGATGCCTTCGGTTTCGTAGGCCTTGGATTCAACGAGCAGTGGCACATCAAGAATGACGACGTTGTCCGTGTCGCGTTGCGCCTCGATGCGGCCATCGATTTCCTCACCGACCTTCGGATGCACGATTGCATTCAATGCCTTCAGTTGCTCAGGATCGTTGAACACGATGTCGGCAACTGCTTGACGATTCAGCGTTCCATCGTCAGCAAGGATGCCGTCACCGAAGTGTTCGACCATCGCCGCCAACACTGCGCCACCAGGCGACTGGAGTTCACGAACAACGAGATCGGCATCGATCACGATTGCCCCACGTCGGGCGAGTTCCGCCGACACGGTCGACTTTCCCGAACCAATACCACCGGTCAATCCAAGGAGGAGCATCGCCGGAACGTACCAGAGCGCGTCTCAATGCATTTCCCAACATTTCGCTCACACTTTTGCGAGAACTGCCGACTAGTAGTCCATGACCAACACAGCGATGCACCCAACCCGTCCCGCCCTCACCGATTGGCGGGGCTACCCCGTCACCGTCACCCGCCGCGAGGAAGAAGTTCTTCAGGCAATCTGTGACGGTTGCTCAACACCAGAAGTGGCCTCACGGCTCTACCTCTCGCAGAAGACCGTGAAGAACCACCTCGCGTCGATCTATCAAAAGCTCGACGCGCGCGACCGAACGCAGGCGGTTCTCACCGCGCTGCGTTTAGGGATCGTGCGTCTCGATTGATCACCGGCCTCGGCCGGTGAGACTCACTCGGCGGCGTCGGCCTCGGGAGCAACCGCTTCAGCAGAGGTCGGCACCGGCGGGATCGAGGTGTCGCCCTGCTCGGCGTAGTACTCGGCCCACGCTTCTTGCGCTTCGGTCGATTCGCTACCGATGTAGTTGCCCTCGGAGTCATAGGCGTGCTCGCCGAAATGCTCCTGGTACTCGGCAGCGACAACGCCACCTTCGGCAGCCTGCTTGATCGAGAGGCTGATGCGACGACGCTGAAGGTCGAGGTCGATGATCTTGACCCAGAGTTCTTCGCCCGGCGTGACGACCTGTTCCGGAAGATCGACATGGTGCGCCGACATTTCCGAGATGTGCACGAGGCCTTCGATGCCGTCGCCAACCTGCACGAACGAACCGAACGGAACGAGCTTGGTGACACGGCCGTAGACAAGTTCGCCGACCTGATGGGCGGTGGCGAATTCCTGCCACGGATCCTGCTGCGTGGCCTTGAGCGAAAGGCTGATTCGCTCACGGTCGAGATCAACTTCGAGCACCTGCACATCGATTTCGTCGCCAACCTGCACAACGGAACCGGGGTGGTCGACATGCTTCCAAGAAAGCTCGGAGACGTGGACAAGACCGTCCATGCCACCAAGGTCGACGAATGCACCGAAGTTCACGACCGAGGACACCACACCGCGACGGTTCTCGCCGGGCTTGAGGTTGGCAAGGAAGTCCTCGCGCTGTTCCTTCTGGGTCTCTTCGAGCCAGCCACGACGTGAAAGCACAACGTTGTTGCGGTTCTTGTCGAGTTCGATGATCTTGGCCTCGAGTGTGCGGCCGACGTACGGCGCAAGGTCGCGAACGCGACGCAATTCAACAAGCGATGCGGGAAGGAAGCCACGAAGGCCGATGTCGATGATGAGACCGCCCTTGACGACCTCGATGACCGGGCCGCTGACGACGCCGTCTTCTTCCTTGATCTTTTCGATCGTTCCCCAGGCACGCTCGTACTGTGCGCGCTTCTTGGAAAGAACGAGACGACCTTCTTTGTCTTCCTTCTGAAGAACAAGTGCCTCGACGACATCGCCCATAGAAACGATTTCGGAGGGATCGACGTCGTTGCGAATCGAAAGCTCGCGAGAGGGAATGACGCCTTCAGACTTGTAACCGATGTCGAGGAGAACTTCGTCGCGGTCAACCTTGACCACGGTGCCTTCGACGATTTGTCCGTCTTCAACCTGCACCATCGACGCGGTGTACGCGTCGTCGAGTGACAGACCACCAAGATCGTCTTCAATCACCTGACGCGGAACGTAGGTGCCATCGGCTGCGAACGTTCCCATACCTGCGGGAGCTTCAGCGACGGGTGCGGCGGCCGGTGTGGCCTCTTCAATGGTGGACTGCTCGGACACGAGGGTTCTCTCTTCGATGGACAGGAAGTAGGGGATGGGACAACTCCCCCACAGGCGCGAGGGAGAATGGCAAGGCTAGACCCCTGTCCACAGGGGCCGCCAGCCCGCAAACTGCTGGTCAGATCGCCGGGCGGGTGGCCACGAGCAGAAATTCGGGTCGGTCGATCTCTGGAACCCGCCGGGCGTAGTCCCCTGGGGTCACCGACCACACTGCATCGACCTGTAATCCGGTTCGGGCGGCGAGCAGCCGAAGCTCCCGCGGGGTGAAACAGGTTGTCCACAGGTCGCGAGTGGTTTCGGTGCCATCGGGTGCTCGCAGCGGGGCGAGTTCATGGTTCACGCCGGAATCGGCGTCGAAGGTGTCGATGTCCTCAAGCCAACGAATCTGGAAATACGACGAAAACGCCGACACGGCGATGCGCCCGCCGGGGCGGAGGGCCCGGGCCATGCCATCGAGCACCACGCCATCGGGGTCTGGCCCCTTTGCCGCTGCTCCCCCAGCAAGCCCGAAGGCTCCCTGGCACAACGAGATCACTGCATCGAATTCACTCTCGAATGGAAGTGACCGTGCATCGAGTCGTTCGAAGGTCGCGCCCTCAGGTGCGCCGTCACGGGCGAGATCGATGAAGGTCTGGGCGATGTCGACGCCGTGCACAGCGATGCCGCACTCAGCCAGCGCATAGGCGTGACGACCAGGACCGCAACCAACATCGAGCACGCGCATGCCCGGCGTGAGGCCGAGTTCGTCAACAAGAAAGTCGACCTCATTCGCGGTACCCATCGTGAACGAGTACCGCAGATACGAGGTTCCGAGATGATCGGCGATGCCTTCGAACCAATGACCGTTTGATGCGTCGGTCACGTCAGCCCTTTGCCGCTGCCCACGAGTCGCCGTGTGAAAGATTCACTTCAAGCGGAACGCGAAGGTCGAATGCACCTGACATCGCTTCGAGAACGATCGCGGTGACTGCATCGAGGTCAGCGGGTGGGACTTCACAAATCACTTCATCGTGCACCTGCAAGATGAGACGACTCGTTGAACCTGCAGCATCGAGCGCGCGGTCGAGGCGAATAAGCGCAACCTTGAAGATGTCTGCGGCAAGTCCTTGGATACCAGCATTCATTGCTTGACGTTCGCCGGCCTGACGAATGCGGAAGTTGTCTGATGCGAGTTCGGGAATTTGTCGGCGACGACCGAAAAGCGTTTCGGTATAGCCCTTCTCGCGTGCTTCAGCGACGGTGCGTTCCATGTAGTCGTGTACTGCGGGGAACGCGACGAAATAGGCATCGAGAATTTGCTGAGCTTCGCCAATGGGAACACCCAAACGTTGCGCGAGACCGAATGCTTCCATTCCGTAGGCAAGACCGTACGAAACCATCTTTGCTTTCGATCGTTGTTCGATCGTGACCGATGTCGGATCAACATCGAAAACGCGCGCTGCGGTTGCGTTGTGAATGTCTTGACCGGATTCGAAAGCGCCGATCAGGCCAGGGTCTTCGGCAAGGTGCGCAATACAACGAAGTTCGATCTGGTTGTAGTCGGTAATGAGAAGCGTGTAGCCCTTGGCCGGAACAAACGCTTTGCGGAATTCGCGACCGAGTTCGCTGCGCACCGGGATGTTGTGCAGGTTGGGCGCATCAGAACTCAATCGACCGGTGCGAGCAACGGTCTGATTAAACGTTGCGTGAATGCGACCATCGGGAGCGATTTCGGTGAGCAGCCCTTCGCCGTAGGTGGAACGAAGCTTCTCGACCTCGCGGTAAGCAAGAAGATGCTCAATGATCGGGTGTTCTCCGAGCAACTTCTCGAGCGTTGCCGCGTCAGTGGAATAACCGGTCTTGGTCTTCTTTTGCGGTGTGAGTTCCAATTTTTCGAACAGGATCTCGCGCAACTTCACCGTGGAGTTCACGTTGAACTCTTCGCCGGCATCGACCCAAATCAACGCGCGCAGTTCATCACAGCGAGCAACAAGCTGGTCACGGAGTTTTCGGAGTTCACCTTCGTCGACACCGACTCCGAGAATCTCCATGCGAGCAAGAACGCGCACCAACGGAACTTCGATATCGGTATTGAGATCAGTCAGACCGCGAGCCTCAAGCGATTCCTGCAGCGGCACAACAAGCGCGTTGACGCCAAGCGCCCGACGCGAGGCCCGCTGCGCGAGCGCCGAGGTATCGGTGCCACCGAAATCGAGTTGACCCTCATCGGCGTTGTCGTCCTGAGGCAGTCGCGCAGACGCGTAACGATCGAGCAGAGATTCGAGCGAATACCGAGACTCGGCCGGATCAAGGAGATACGCAGCGATCATCGTGTCGAGCGAAAGCGATCGAAGGTCGATGCCACAGCTATCGAGACCGCGCATGAGTGCTTTGCCGTCGTGGGTGACGAGTGGACGGCCGCCATCAGCGACTAACGCATTGGCAGCAGTCGCAACTTTCGGCGCAGCGAGGGTGTCGGCGGGAATCCACGACACGTCGCCCATCGCTGCGTCGACAACAAGGGCAAGTCCTTCAAATGTCGAACGGCCTTCATCGCCGCTCCATGCACCGGCAACAGAAAGCGGCGCGCTCGACGATGCGAGATCG
>JALQSZ010000329.1 GCA_023264135.1 Acidimicrobiales bacterium | reverse complement strand
GTTGTAGGACGACAATTGTTTGGTCCAACGTTCGACCTGACGCTCGTGAAAACCATCGGGCTTTCCGAAATCGCCAAGCGAACTGTTCTGCCAATCGAAATCGTGCAACGCCGCAAGCGCATCGACCATGGCAAACGCCACGCTTGGTAGATAGTCGCTCGTGAATGGTTCGGGAAGCGGTGGCGCCGGGTTCACGCCATCGACCTGCTGCATCAAAAAGAAGGTGCAGCCAAGAACGCTGTGGTCTTCACACAAGGCAACGGTCTCGGGGTGCGGAACATTCGAACCATTCAGCGCATCGAGAATTCGGAACTCTCGGCGCATTCCTTCATCGGCCCGGTCAATGGCAACAAGAGCAGGGCGACGAAGCACCCAACGCGCGTTGCCGCGTTCAACAGTGAACATTGCATTGGAACGCCCTGAAGTCAGTGGCACGGCGGTGATCGGTGCTCCCACCTCGAGACCAAGACCATCGAGCCACTCACCGAGTCGATCGACATTGATCAACTCGGAATCAATTCCCTCGTCGTTCACGAACCGCCACCATCGAGATTGAGGAGCGCACCGGTCATATATGAAGACGCATCCGACGCCAACAACAACGCCGTACCCACGATCTCTTCAGGCTCACCGATATGACCGACAGAAATCATCTTGGCAACGTGCTGCGCGGCTTCAGGCGTGGGAATCGCTTTACTGAAACTGTCGGTCACGAAGGGTCCACACACGATCGCATTGACGCGAATCCCACGAGGACCGAACTCCTGCGCGGTTGCTTGCGTAATTGCGTTCAGTGCCGCTTTGGAACCGGCATACACAACCGTGAACGGCGACGGCCGTTGCGATGCTTTTGTGCTGATGTTGATGATTGAGCCGCCGGCGGGCATGTGTTCGGCAGCCATGGCCATCAATCGCAACGGGCCTTTCACATTCACGCCAAAGGTCTTATCGAACAGTTCTTCGGTAACGCCGGCCAGCGATGGTGGCACCGGAGCAATACCGGCGTTATTGACAAGAATGTCGATCTTCCCGAATTCATCGACTGCGGCGGCGACTAGCGCATCGCATTGCGCCCAATCGGCAACATGACACGCAACCGCAAGTGCGCGACGCCCTTTGGCTCGAATCTCGGTTGCCACTTCTTCACACGCGTCCACTCGGCGACTCGACACCACGACATCGGCGCCCGCATCGGCGAACCCGAGGGCCATTGCTCGACCAAGGCCTTTACTCGCGCCAGTAACGACAGCAACTTTCCCGGTGAGATCGAAGAGTGGTGATGCCATTTAGAACTCCGTCTCATTCGTGGCGTGGAACTCCCAGTTCCCGTCGTTGCTCACGATATGACCAGCGCTGGGAGCGGCGTAATGCGTTCCCAAAATGAGCGTTCCGGCATCTCCATGGTCGACACGCATCTGACGGCGACTGTCTGCGCCCATTGCGCCGTCCCAATCGCCGCTCATTCCCCACTCGGGTTCGGCCCACTGCACTGGATGATGGGTCGCATCCCCGGTAATCAATGCACGCGCGCCGTTCGATTCGATGAGGACCGACATATGACCCGGCGAGTGGCCCGGCGTCGGAACAAAACGAACCTCGCTGGTCACCCGATGATCGGGGTCAACGAGATCGACCAATCCCGCGTCGACAACAGGGGCGACAGTGTCGGGAAGATTCCAGGCGTAGCCGCCCGGCTCGGTCATCCACGCGTCGTATTCGGCACGACAGAACAAGTAGCGCGCATTCGGAAAGGTCGGCACCCACTGTTCGCCTTCGAGTTTTGTATTCCATCCCACATGGTCGAAATGCAAATGTGTGCAACACACGATGTCGATCGATTCGGGAGGAAAACCAGCAGCGGTGAGACGTTTAAGAAACGCAGGATCGCCAGTGAAGCCAGGAAGTCCTGCCATGTCGCGATCGCCCACACAGGTATCGACGATGATCCGCACGCCACTGCTTTCGATCAGAAATGCGTGAATCGAAAGATCGGTCATACCTTCGTCATCGATGAAGTGCGGCATCAACCACGACTGGTGAGGTGCAAGCGCTTCTTC
>JALQSZ010000328.1 GCA_023264135.1 Acidimicrobiales bacterium | reverse complement strand
TCTTCGGCGCGAACAATGTGTACCGACGAATTCGTCTCGACAATGCCGAAAGCGGCACGAACCGAGTGGAGATCAATTATCGCGACGCAAATCGCGATCCACTCAACGGCAAAGACAATGAACGTGTCACCACGTCGTTCCGCGAAAGCCCCGCCCCCAATCCCGAAAGTTCTCTCACCGGTTCGTATTACGAATGCAACCCCGTCGATGCCGATTGGGTCGTCGGCGATGCGTCGATGTGGATGTTCGAAGGTTCAGGTTTCAAGAACGGCGAGAAAGTCGCTCACATGGTCGGCAATGAATACGACCGCGTGAACCCAAGTGTCATCACGCCCGGCAACATTCAGGTGCTCGCACATTCTCCCGTCACCTGCAAAGGCACGAAATCGTTCGCTGACACAACCTGGTATTCCGCTCCAAGCGGTGCAGGCGTCTTCGATGCCGCCACGTTTGGCTGGTCGCCGCGACTCCTCGAGGCCTGCCCAGCAACTCCGCCAACCACTCCCGAGTGCAAACTCCAAAAAGTCACGTTCAACATCCTCACTGCGTATGCGAAAGGTCCCGCTGGCGCAGCGCATCCCAGCGTCTCGAACCTTTCGATGTTCGGCATTTCGACGCCAAGAACAACCACGCCGCCAATGACGACTCCGGGGACAGCCTCCTCTTCGAGTTCGACAGCAGCGCCCACCCCCAACTGACGCCGACTTGGCCCCATTGCAACATTGGGTTCCCGCTTCGTCGTGAGCCACGGCCGGACCGTAGGCTGAGCCGGTGACCGAGATCGATAGCCAACAACTCCCCCAAGGCGAGGAAAAGGTTCGAGCTGTTCGTTCGATGTTCGACGCCATTGCGCCGCGATACGACCTCGTGAACCGCGTCATGACCTTCCGCATGGACGTGGGTTGGCGTACCCGAACTGTTCGCGAACTTGGCCTTCCCGACGGATCACTTGTTGCCGACCTTGCGTGCGGAACCGGTGACTTCTGTCGCGAATTACAAAAGCGCGGACTTCGTCCTATCGGTTTCGATCTTTCCTTCGGGATGCTCGCTGCTGCCCGAACTTCAGCGCCACTCGCGGAAGCTGATGCGCTTTCGCTGCCCGTTCCCGATGGTGCGCTCGACGGCATCACCTGTGGGTTCGCGCTTCGGAACCTTGTTGAACTCGATGGCTTCTTTACCGAACTCGCGCGCACGGTTCGACCCGGCGGTCGCATTGCTCTTCTTGAAGTTGCAGAGCCACCGAATCGCTTTCTCCGATGGGGACACGGGATCTACTTCGGTTCGATCGTTCCGAAAGTCGGGGGGCTTCTGTCTGACCCTTCGGCGTATCAGTACCTCCCGAAATCTGTGGCCTATCTCCCCGAGCCGGGCGTGATGTTGCAGCGAATTGCCGATGCCGGATTTGTTGAAGTGGAACGTCAATTGCTGTCGGTGGGCATCTCGCAACTCATCACCGCAACACGGAGCGACGACCGACGGTGAGCTCGACCATCGGACTCATCGCTCGCACTCGAGCGATTCCTGGTGGCATTGATCTCGTTTCGCTTTGCGATGACGGTGATGCGCTGTTCGTGACCAATGGTGTCGGCGTCATCGGCATCGGTTGCGCGGCACGAATCACGGTTCCGCGACGAGATCCAGCCGCTGCTTCGAACGCCGCATCGAGCGCCTTCGCCGACATCGCGGTGTTCGACGAGGTGGAACATCCCGGAACCGGACCACTTGCCCTCGGTGCATTTCCATTCGATTCGACGGCCGACGGCGAATTACTCATTCCTCGCATCATTCTTGGTTGTGCCGCCGACGGCACTGCGTGGCTCACCACCATCGCAGCCCACGACGATGAACCCACCGATGCCGAAATCGACGCCGTCTTCGCGCGGGCCGCGACCATCGGCACTGGTTTCGCTCGTGACGCCGGTCTTCATCCCTCGAGTGAATCCCCCTCCACATTCGAATTGCGGCCACTGCGCAGTCCTGAATCGTGGTGTGCTGCCGTCGCGTCGGCGACCACACGCCTCGCGGCTGGTGAAGCACACAAAGTGGTGCTTGCACGCGGCA
>JALQSZ010000327.1 GCA_023264135.1 Acidimicrobiales bacterium | reverse complement strand
GCAACGACGCATCTTGTTGCACCGATGATCATCGTGCACGGCGAGATCGTGAAGACCGCGGGATTCAACGCTGGTGTCGGTGCGTTTGGGCCGGGAAATCGCTCGAATGCAACAGTTGGTCGCGCAGTTCGGTTGGTGTTGCTGCACGTTGCCGGCGCAAAGCCGGGTTTCGGCGACGCAGCAACGCATGGTCAACCGGCGAAGTACACGTTTTGTGCTGCGGAAAATCTTGAGGCAACGCCGTGGGAGTCGTACCCAATGTCTCGTGGCATCGACGCGCCGAGTGCAGTCACCGTGCATTGCGGTGAAGGTCCTCACAATGTTCACGATGCCGAAGCTGCAGGCGATCCCGCGTTGATTCTCGACAAGATCGCGTCGGCGATGACCTCACTTGGTCAGAACAATGCGCCGATTAGTCAGGCTGAATACTTCATCATCCTTGGACCGGAACACGCGGCGAGCATTGCTGAGCGCGCGATGACGCGGCGCGATGTTTCGAATTATCTCTTCAACACTGCACGCATGCCGGCCTGGGTCTTCCGTAAACACTTCCAAGAACTCGCTTGGGCGAATTGGATGAAGGCGGTTGATGATGAGGAATTGCTGCCCATGACTGGCGATGCCGACAACATCAAGGTGTTGGTTTCCGGTGGTCCGGGCAAACACTCGCTGGTCGTGCCGTCATGGGGAATGACTCGCAGCGCAACACTCCCGGTGGAGGGATAACGATGAGCGTCTCGGTGTACTTGCCCGATTCAGAACCAGGTCCGCTGACAACTGCACTTGCCGCGTCACCGCAAACATTGCGCGGCCTGCGAATCGCAGTTCTTGATAACGGCAAGCCGAATGCCGACGTCGTGATGACTCGTGCCGCCGAGGCACTCGCGGCACGTACCGGCGCAGTGGTGTCGGTGATCACGAAGAAGGGCCCGCTCGGGCTTTCGGCGAACGCGGCAATTCCATTGGCCGAGGATCGTCTTGAGTTATTGCTGGCCCAAGCCGACCTCGTCATCACGGGCGCGGCCGATTGCGGTTCTTGCACCGCCTATTCGGTGCACGATGCGATCGAGCTCGAACGCAATGGCAAACCAACGGTTGTCGCCACCACGACTCAGTTCGAGCCAGTGGCAAAGACGCTTTCTGCGAGTTTCGGTGCACCCGAGACGCGTCTGCTGGTGCTCCCGCATCCCATCGGCGGCACCGACGAACCCACACTGCACGCATGGGCCGACGCCGCTGTCGACCAACTCATTGCGCTCTATACCGGCGGCGCGCAATGAGTATCGAGATCGACCTTTCTGGCCAGAACGCGCTCGTGACTGGCGCAGGCGCGGGAATTGGTTCGGAAATCGCTCGATGGTTGGCACGAGCCGGCGCGCGAGTTGCGGTTCACGATGTTCGGGTTGAACAGGCCAGCGAGGTGGTTCGCTCAATTTCGCTTGAAGGGGGCGACGCCTTTGCCGTGATCGCCGATGCCCGAGACGACGATGCGTTTACTGCGGCAATCGACGACACCGTTCGACGCTTTAACGGGAAACTCGATATCGCGGTGAACAACGTCGGAATGTACGGAAACGCATCGCCAGGGCCATTCATGTCGCTTGATGCCGATCATTGGCGTGAACTCATTGATCAGAATTTGGTGGTGACCGCGTTAGCTGCAGCGGCGCAAGCACGGCACATGTCGTCAACGGGCGGGGGAGTGATCCTCAATGTGAGTTCGGGCGAGACAACTCGGCCGGCTCCGTTCATGTCGGCCTACGGTGCATCGAAGGCGGCGATCAATCACCTCACCCAAACCATGGCCGTAGAGCTTGGGCCCCACGGGATTCGCGTGAATGCCATTGCGCCAGGAACAACGCTGACTGAAACAGTGCGTGACGCGTTCGACGATGCGCATGTGCAGGCGCTTGTTGACGCAACGCCGCTGCAGCGCATGACCGAATTCGATGAACTCGGACGGCTTTCGGTCTTCCTCGTCAGCGATCTTGCCCGTTGTATTACTGGGCAATTGATCCTTGCCGATGCCGGCGCTTTTCTTTCGCGAAGCCGCCCGGCGAACCGAACACC
>JALQSZ010000326.1 GCA_023264135.1 Acidimicrobiales bacterium | reverse complement strand
GGAGATCAGAGATTTGAGCAATCAACATTTGCCGATCCTCGCATACCAAGGACCTGCGCATCACGAATCTTCAATCGACGAACCTGAGGCTTTGGCTAGCCCGCAAACGCCGGCGCCACGACATCGCCTGGATCAGCGATCGTCGTCGTCGATGTTGGCACAAATGGATCGACTTCCACAGCGCCAGCTGTCATCGGCGCCGTTCGGGAGACTCCGCGTTGGTCAACCACAACCGACGGCGCCGGTGAATTCGTAACGAACTCAATCAGAACGCTCGACGAGCCCGGAAGCATCGTCTTCGTTGGACCCGAGTTGTTCGCTAAGGCGCCGAGAGCGATCGAAGAAATCGACGTCACCAAGTTTGTTCCACCAGTCGCGAAACACGACGAATCACTGGTGACCGATGATGTGGCTGTCGCTGCCGGTGACAACAAACAATTTGCACCGCCACTCGCGCCGCCTGCGGTTCGCGGATCTGAGATGACCGAACCGTTCACTACGAGCGTCACAACTTGCGGAGCGTCGGTCCCAAAGTTTCCGGCCGTCGATGCACCGTTGTCTGCAACTGTCGAAAAATCAACAGTGATTGTGTAGGGCTGCGTCGCGTACTGCGGATATTGCGGGTCGTACCAACTGTAGGAATGGATGGCTCCGCTCACACCCGATGCGCGATTGCCGGTAACGGTTGAGTTCACGAGGTGGAGTCCAGATTCCACCTGCATTCCCCCACCGTTGCCGTTACTCACATGATTGTTTGAGATCGTTGTGCCCGTGACTTCAAGAACATTGGGAGCCGCCGCGTAGTGGATCCCTCCACCCGCAGTTACTGCGTCATTGGAATCAAACGTGGAATCAACAATCGACCCGAGACCGAAGAGCGCTGCTCCACCACCAGAACCTGCGGAATGATTGCCCAGAAACGAACTACTCGTGATGGCGAATGGTCCAGGGAAGTAAGCGCCACCTCCGGAGCTACCTGCCGAGTTATTCGTGAAGGTTGACGTTGTCGCCGATCCACCGGCGTTCGCCTCAATTGCCCCGCCACTCCCCGCTCTCGCGGTATTGCCCGTGAATGTGCTTCCAGTGACATCGACTGTTCCCGACGCTGAAATCGCGCCACCCGAATAGCCCGAGTTCGCGGTGAAGACTGAATCGGTGACGACAATGTTGTAGTTGGAAAGCATCGCTCCGCCACCGAAACCGGAATCGTTTGTATCGAATGTTGAGTTCGAAACCGTCATCGTTCCGCCAGATGCAGGAAAAGACACCACCGCGCCGCCCCAGTAGCCGTTGTGGTTGTGATGGAAGTTCGAGTTCGAGATCGTCGTAACGCCGCCCGTGCGCAATGCGCCACCGCCGCCGCTCGATTCTGAACCGTGCGACATGGTCACTGCATCAATCGCGACCGTTCCAGTTCCCAATGCAGACAGCAATCGAAACGTGTCGTTGCCAGTGATCGTCGCGCCGTTGCCCTGAAGCACGAGATTCTTCGAACCCGAGGTGCCGCCGTCGTAGTCGAGTGAACTCGACAGGACGATCGGAGCAAGGCCCGACTGAATCACGATGGTGACATCGGAACCCGCCGCGCTTCCACCAGTGCTGGCATCGATAACTGCCTGTCGCAACGTTCCCGGACCCGCATTCGCGTTTGAGGTGACCGTCAGGGTCGTGACCGCCGAAGCGCCAAGCTCTCCGACGACCAGCAACGAGCCAAGTGATGCCATGAGTACCAGCAAGGAAAGTGCTGCCTTCCCCATCGTTCGTCTGCCGATTCTGCGCATTGTCGCCTCCGGGGGGTCTTTCTGATGAACCTATCAGAAGAAACTGATGATCTCATCAGAAACCCGTTGCCGGTACGGTGGAGCGGTGACTACGAATCCGCGCCACCGCCGCGACTGGCCCGAGGTTGTCGGTCGCGACGCCGCGTCAGAGGCCGCCCCCGAGGTGCTCGACGGGAATGCTCGTCGTCGTGCTCGCACTCGCGATGCGCTCCTCGCCGCCGCCGAGGGATTCCTCGCGGAAGGGAATCCCGATCCGTCGATCCAGGCGCTCACTGACCGCGCCGGCGTCGGATT
>JALQSZ010000325.1 GCA_023264135.1 Acidimicrobiales bacterium | reverse complement strand
TCGCAACCGGTGGTGCAGGAGGAAAGGGGGGCGCCGCGACTGCGGGCAACGGTGGCGCCGGTGGAATCGGTGGTGATGCGTTAGCGGTGAGTGACGCAACGGGCGTGGCCACTGGGGGTGCTGGTGGAAACGGTGGATCTTCCTCAGTTGGACCTACGGATGTTGGTCAGGGCGGCACAGGTGGCTTCGCGACACACATCGGCGGAAACAATGCAACGCCCGGCGCGCATGGCCTACCCGGGTAAGCATTTGTGAACTCGTCGTATCGTGGTGAACATGGAAAATTCCTCGTTCACTGATTCCTACAGCGTCGCAGTATTCACGAGTTGGTGGCCGGTCGATGCGCCGAATGCGGTTGTCGTTGTTGCTCACGGTGCGTCGGAACACGCGCTTCGCTACGCGCGATTCGCTGACGAAGTGAACGATGCAGGTGTTGCGGTTGTCGCGGTTGATCACCGCGGGCATGGTCGCAGCGGCGCGTCGACTGGCGCGGGGCTTGTTGGTCCCGGTGGTGGCCAAGCGTTGATTGACGATCTCCACGAAGTCCGGCTTCAGGCCGAAGCGCGATTTCCAAATGTGCCGGTAATCGTGTTCGGACACTCACTTGGATCGCTCATCGCGATCGCGTACTTGGTGAATCACTCGAGTGGTCTTGCCGGGGGAGTGCTGTGCGGTTTCGCGGCCGACATCAACGCAACTGACGCAATGGGTGAGTTGCTCGCTGGATTTGCGGAGATTCGTGACGAATCTGCGGGAGCAATTTTGGCGGCGAACAACGCGCCGTTTGAACCGGCGCGGACACCGTTCGATTGGTTGAGTCGTGACGACGCGGAAGTCGACGCGTATATCGCTGATCCGTATTGCGGCGACAACAATCCGATCACGTTCGGCTATCTGATCGACGTGTTCGATGTTGTTGCGCCGGCAGCAACGCAACTGTCGAACATTGCATGTCCGGTCTTCGTGATCGCTGGGGATCAGGATCCGGCTGCAGGAATGGGTGCCTTCGCAACAGGGGTTGCTGACGGACTTCGCGACGCGTCCGTTCCCGTTGATTTGACGTTGTACAAAGACGCACGCCACGAACTGCTCAACGAAACAAATCGCGACGAGGTCACGAGTGATCTCATCGAGTGGATCCTCCGTAACGCGAACTAACGAAAAACCACGAAGGCCCGACCAGATGGCCGGGCCTTAAGTGTGGAGCTGGGGGGAATCGAACCCCCGTCCGTCTGGTGAGAACTGTCCGCGCTACGACCATCCCCGAGTCAGTGGCTTACGGCAACCACACCGCCGGGTCGGATGAGGCCGAAACCTCGCCGCCGGATCTTTCTCCGATGCCAACGGTCTTTCCCGTCGTCAGCCTTCTTTCAGGCTGTCACCCTCCGCTTCTGTTGCCGGGCTGCGGAGAGCTGGCCCCGTGCGCCATTACTGGTCACGATTTCTCTCTACCGTCTGAGTGATCAGGCGGCGAGAGTCAACTGCTCATCGGCGGTTGATTTTGTGCCCCCGTTTAAGGAGTCTGAGGCCACTCCGGTCGCACGATCCAGCCTTCGGTCCCGACGTCGAAACCGATCAGCCCCTGATCGTCCCTGCGTCACGACCGACAAAACCTCGCCGACCACATTGCAGGAGCACTAAGGCTAGCGGCCACCTGTGACCTTCGTGCGAGTCTCCGTTGGCAACATGCGTCACCGGGTACCGTTGCGCGGTGCGAATCGGGCGAATCGTCATCAAATCATTGCGAGCATTTGCCGCTTTGCTCGTGCTTGGGTTCACCCTTGCGCTTCCGATTTCAGCATTCGCGCAATCGACTGCAGCGACGACTTCGACATCCGCAACAAAACCCGTCGTTCGAGTAGCGGTGTGGCCAGTGGAACCGTTCATCGTCAAAGACGCTGATGGAAAGTATTCGGGTTTCAGTATCGATCTCCTCAAGGACATCGCCGAAGAGGCGGGCTTTGCAATCGAGTACGTCGAGGTCGATTCGGTTGGCGCGCAACTCGATGCAGTTCGTGAAGGTCGGGCCGACGCTGCCATCAGCGCAATAAGCATCACCTCAGGTCGCGAGAAAACCGTCG
>JALQSZ010000324.1 GCA_023264135.1 Acidimicrobiales bacterium | reverse complement strand
AAACGCTTATGACGATCGACCATGGAAAAGAACCCAAGAATCTTGAGTTCGCGAACCATGTCGGGGTTTTCTTCCACAAAGCGATCGAGCTGTTCGTAGGTGCGCAATGACAACGTGGTCGGAATCGTGGGCACCAGCAATGCATCGGCGGCCCGAAACACACTTTCCGAAGTCAGCGAAATGCTCGGTGGGCAATCAAGAAACACATAGTCGTACTCGTCGGACACCTGACGAAGCGCTCGTCGGATACGCGCCAGCGGCTTCTTGGCATCGTCGAGCCAGAGGTCGAGATGGCGATAGGAAAAGTCGGCGGGAACGAGATCAAGGTTGTCGTAATCGGTGGCCTTGATGGCATCGCCAAGTTCGATCGAACCCCGAACGATGGCCTTGCCACCGCCCTTCACTTTGGGCTTCACCCGAAAATAAAACGTGGCCGCACCTTGAGGGTCGAGATCCCACACCAACACGCGATTTCCGTGCGCGGCAGCAACGTGAGCAAGGTTCACCGCGGTCGCGGTCTTTCCGACTCCACCTTTGATGTTGTAGGTGGCGAGAACCTTCATCGCTTCTTCTTTCGGGGTTCAAGTGATTCGAACGCTCGTTGCACTTTGCGGGAGTCGAAACGACCAAATGTCTTTGTAAACGCGGCCCGGGCATCGGCGCCACGAACGCCGAGTTGTCCGATGACAGCCTTGATCGCCTTGTTGGTGTCGTGTTCATCGGCGAGTTGCAATTCACCGGCAAGTTCGCGCAGTGCGTTGGCCTGCACTTCCGTGTCTTGAAATTCCCCGAGGACATCTTGCAGTTCACGAAGCGGACGTAACGCAACCGCCAGTTGGGCTTGATCGAACAACGGACCAAAGCACTCAAGCAAGTAGCGAAGCCGCTTTCCTTCTTTGCGAAGTTCATGCAACGAAATCGCCGGCGACTTCTTTGAAATCTTGCGGCCGCTCTTGACCAGCTGTCGATGCGCTTTCTCAACCCGGCGAAGTACCACTCGAGTCACTGGTTCATCAGCCTCGACACCACAACCGGTCCAGGCATCGTCGTCTGCGAGGAAGGACAACCACGCTGTTCCGAATTCCGCGCGTCGAAGCGACCGAAGTTCCACCACCATCGCCGCGTGACATGCAGTTCGATGACGAAGAAGTACATCGTCGAATGCGTCGAGTTCGGCGTTTCGCGACGACGGCAACATTGCTGCCAGGACAGGAAACTCGATCAGGTGAACATCGGCATCGCGAGTTGGTGTCGTGACGTCGCCGAGCCAACGGTATTCGTGACGAAACCGATCTCGTGATTCGGGATCAACAACATCGTCGCCGTCTTGCAGAATCGTGCGAATCCGTCGCACCGCAACGCGAAAGGCGTGAAGATCCTCAGGATCGTTTCCACTCAAAACGCCAGCGAACGATTGCGTCATCGACTCCGTGAGCGTTTGAAACACCGAACGCCACGCAGCCGCGGCGGACATCGACGGAACCAACGCGTTTGCATCGGCACTACTTCCGACGCTGCCAGAACCCTTTTGCGCGAGTTCCTTCATTGACGACTTCGTTGGCGCGAGCGCCACACTTCGCTTGAGCTTCTTTTCGAGTTTCGATGCCTCGTCTTCGTAGCCACGAAGTGGAAGCACTTCGAGAAGCATCGGCAAGGCCACACCGTCGAGTGTTTCCGTGCGATCGAACACCACACGTGCGGTGGTTTTCTCTTCGTCGTCGAGACACGCCAACACCGCGATCTGCGAGCTCACCGTTGACGCAACGACGAGTTCTGCGCCATCGAGCAGTGTCGCCAAACGACCAAAGGCCGGCGACGCAGGAAGGTCGCTTCCTTGCACGGGTGGCGTAGAGGAAACGCATGGGTCGGAGACCAGCACACGGTTCTCGGCCGCCCAAATGAGCGAGGGCGTGCCATCGCCTGTGGGACGCCGGAATTCAAGGGTGGTGCCGTCGGCTTCAAGGGCACCCGAGGCCGTCTCGAGCCAACTGCGCTCGCCCTCATCGAGGGTCAGAAGGCGCAGGCCGAGGTGGTCGGTCAGTACCGAGAGCACCGAAGCGAAATCACCCGCCGCAGTGACCTC
>JALQSZ010000323.1 GCA_023264135.1 Acidimicrobiales bacterium | reverse complement strand
AACTGGCGACATTCCCTCTGATCCGATGGTCGCGATCATGGCGATGTTGGCTGCGGTCGGAAGATTGCAGGTCGTTGACCCGATCACGAAGGAACTCATTCGGCTTCGTGGTGCTCGGTTGCATGAATGTCGTCGGTGTCAGTCGGTACGCAGTGTCGCTGCGTTGAACGCAGGCGCGAATGACGATCTGCTGAATGCCACCGACCCGGCATCGATCGGCAAACTTTCAACCGGAACTGTCGCCGCGCTTGATCTGGTCGACGCGATGTTCGTTGGCCCGCCGACTATTGATCAGGAACTCTTCGGCCGGCTCACGCAGTCGTATGACAGCGAAGAACTCGTCGAAATCGTCAGCTACCTGATGCGCAATGCGTGCAACAAGATTCCTGTCGCCTTCGGTGTCGACGACGCGATTGTCGAAGAAGGTTTTGAGTACCAACTCATCGATGCCTCTGGTGAAACGGTCACCGTTGACGCATCAGCATTGACGAACTAGCGCACGCTTGGTTCAGGCGGCAGCTGGTTCGTTCACGGGTTCAGCAACTGTGCGTTGAGCGGCTTCGCGGTAGGTGTACCAACGGCCTTCATCAAAGTCGTACAACCGGCATTTGCGCGTATTGCGAACGAAGTCCATGAATCGGAGTGGTTCATCGTGAACCGTGCCTGGGAACGCTTCTTCGATCGCAGCGGTGGCGAGTTCGAGGTTGTACATCGGGATGCGCATGTCGACGTGATGAGGCACGTGCACCATGATCCAGTGGAAGAAGAAGTTGAGTCCGAATCGAGCTCGGAGCACCGTGGTGCCTTCCATCTGTCCGTGCCACTTGGTCCATTCACGACGCTTCCACCAACGAATATTCGGCTGAATGTGGTGCACATGCACGAATGATGCGATGACGTAGGTGAATGCGAGGAAGGGGATGACCAACACTTTGAGAATCATCCACACAACGCCAACAACGGTTCCTGACTGCGCCCAACCGACGAGGCCGAGGGCAAGTGCGGAAATCGCGACGAAGGACCACACGATGATTCGATCGCGGCGAATCGCTTTGGCCCAGCGCGCCGGGGGAGCGCCGACGATCATCTTGTGCCACCACACTTCACGCAGGTAGTAGGCGCCCGCGCCGAGCCATGACCATTCGATGCGGTGGCGCAGTCGACCAAGTTTGGACATCGCCGCGTACTGCTCTGCGGTGTAGGGGTGCCAGACGAAATCGAACCCTTCGCGCACGGTGTAGCCGTGATGGATGCGGTTATGGCCGAGGACCCAGCCCTCGTAGACATGCCAGGACGGGAGCATCGAAATCGTGCCGATGACGCGATTCATCCGCTTGGAGGAAAAGAGGGCGCCGTGAGCCGCGTCGTGGCCGACGATGAAAAGGCCGGAAATGACCATGGCGGAAAGTACCCAAAGGGCGAGGAGTGCAAAGGGGTTGTTAAAGGCGATGAGTCCGGCCACCACCAGGCCATAGATGACGAGATCGCGGCCGAAATAGGCCAAACCCTTCCAAGTCGGGTTCTTGTAGGCCTCGGGGGGAATGATGTCGAGAACGGGCTTCAGCGAGCCCTTTTCGTTGCGATCAGCGCCTTTTTTTGGGGCGTCGTCGTCACTCGGGAGATCGTCAGTCAGAGTTTCTGCGGCGGACATGTCTCCAGTCTACCGACCGGTAGGTAGGGAGCAATGCACCCGAACGGTGACTCTTGGCAGAACTACCCCGCGGAGCCGGTTTCGAGCTCTGGGAGCGACACCTGGCGAGTGGTGACATCGATTGGATTGACCCCCGGCAAGGCCTGATCGGCGGCGACGGCGAGGGACTCGAATCGGCGGGCCGAAGGCATGACCCGAGTTTCAAGCGAGGCCACTGCCGAGTTGTAGGACTCGGTGGCTTTGGTGAGGTTGGTGCCAACTTTTTGCAGGTGTTCGGTGAACTTGCCGACGCGTTCGTACAACTCTTTGCCGAGGGCGACGACTTGCGCGGCGTTTTCGGCGAGTTGTTCCTGACGCCAGCCGTAGGCAATGGCGCGGAGCAACGCGATCAGCGTGCCGGGAGACGCAGGGAAAACGTTTTTGGAGATGGCCTGTTCGAGGAACT
>JALQSZ010000322.1 GCA_023264135.1 Acidimicrobiales bacterium | reverse complement strand
TCGAAGGCGAGGATCGCGTTCAAGAGGTGCAAGTTCTGGATCATCGGGCCAGTCACGAATCGGACACGCATCACGATGCACGCAGGAATCACAAAGTTCCGGTGCGCGCCGCCGAACCTGCGATTGAGAGAACCCATAGACCTTCGATGAGCCAGCTCCAATCGTCCATTGCCAGCCAAGGCGATTCGCAGCTCGCGAACCATCAAGGAGATGAGCGAAGAAATACTGCTCGCCATCGCGCCAGTGGGCACCGTTTCGCACCGACCACTGCGAAGCGAGCCACATTCGCGACTGGTTCACCATCCAACCATCGCGTTCGAGTTCGTCCAGGTTTGTCCCAATGCAAAGCATTGATCGATCCCATGGTTCGTCAATCGTTGTCGACTGCGCGTTTGGAGCGTTACGTAGCGGAGTGCGCAACGCTGTTCCGAGGCGCGCGTAGAGATGACGCGCATACTCCTGCCACAAAAGTTCGTCTCGAAACTTTCGAAGATCAGCAGCAGGACCTTTACTTGCACGAAAGACGTGCGATAACTGCAGAATCCCATGACGAATCCACGGCGAAAGTCCCGATGCACCGCGACTTTCGATCGGTAGGACTTCATTTCGCCGCTCGGCGTATCCAGTGAGATCCAGCGCGTCGAACGCGGTATCGGCAGCCGCTTGCGTTCCAATGAAACGTTCCGATCTACGAACGTCATCACCGCAGAGGTGCGCGAGATGATGCGCGACCCACTGCAACTCTTGCCCGGGTTCAGGAATCGGCAACATCGTCATTCGTTCCGTCGTCACGCCTCCCCACCGAAGACGCGTTCAATTGCTTCAGCCGCGGCTGCGCCTGAAAGTGCTGCGCCTTCAACCTTTGCGCCACCAAACGCGTCGCCCGCACAAACAAATGTCGGAACATCGCTGAGTTGCAGGAATCGCGCAGGATGTTCAACTGACGGGCGGGCGTACCGCCAACGTTGAATCTGAACGGATCCAGGAATCACCGCCGACTCAAGTCGTGCTGCGTCCAGCAATGCTTCGGTAATCACGTCATCGGAAGCATCCCATTGCGCTCGACTGAACTCGGGCGTTGCATGGATCGTCACCGCAGGTACCGCGGAAATGCCCTTGAGAAAATTGTCGGCCATCCAATCGATTGGACCTTCGATGGGATCGACCGCTCCTGGTTCAGAGAGTCCTGAAGGACCGTCGAGCACCGCCATGAACGCGAGACATGGGTCGTATTCGATCGCATGAAGCGCGACTTTGTCCTTTGCGGCGAGCTCCACGCCACCGTTTTCCAGCAACGTCATCGTCTGCGGAACGGGAGCAGTCGAAAGCACGGCCTCAGCAACAAGTTCCGAACCGTCGACGAGCGCGACCTTCCACGTCTCCCCATCGTGACTGAGCGCAGAAACCTGCGATGCGGTGCGAACATCAAGACCGACAGCGAGATTCTTAGCAATTGCATTCATTGATACTGCGCCACGGAACCTTGTATGGCCGTCGGAGTCGCTTACGCCTTCTGGCCCGATGCGACCGCGAAACCACGGATCAGCGACACCGTCGTTGACCCAGCCTTCGACCGCTTCGGCGAATTCCGCAGTGTGAGTTGTAATGAACTGCGCACCGTGATCAATGGTCGCATCACCGATGCGCCGCGTCGCTAAACGTCCGCCAACACCACGACCTTTGTCGAGCACAATGACATCGCAATGTTCTTGCAGTCGATGTGCTGCAGTGAGACCAGCCATCCCCGCGCCGACGATGACGACACGCGGACGAACCATGTCAGAGACCGCGGTTGGTTTCTACGAGACCAAGTTTGATCTGCGCAGAATCGATGTAGGTCTTCTCACTAATGAACGCGTGCTGCGTACCGGTGTAGATGTCGCGGAACGCTCGCTCGAGTCGGCTTCCCTCGCGGATCGCTGTCGTCCCGGCAGCAAGGTGCGCCCACTGTGCGACTTCGCGGCTCGCTTCGGTCGCGTACGTCGCGGCGATACGCATATCGGCGCGCATATCGACGGTGAGTTCTCCGCCTTCGGCCACGATTCGTTCAGCGTCGGTGTAGGTGTCGACAACGAGTTGTCGAGCTGCACGCCACAT
>JALQSZ010000321.1 GCA_023264135.1 Acidimicrobiales bacterium | reverse complement strand
CGATGCGACGATCGACCACGGCGCGCAGTTCGCTACTACTCACACGGCAGAGTTTGCAGAGATGATCGAACGTCTCGTTGGCGAGAGCGTCGTCGCTCCGTGGTTTCGCGGCCGCGTCGGACCAGACGGAGTGAACGATTCTGACGGACATACTCGGTTCCGTGGCGCAGTATCGATGAATGCAATTGCCAAGCATCTCGCTGCTGGTCTCAATGTACGCACCGCATCACAGGTATCTGCGCTCACTCACGATGGAGAGAAGTGGAAGGTCACGTTCGTCGACGGTTCGGAACTTGTCGCCGAGGTAGTGCTTTCGACTGCTCCCGTGCCTCAGACGATCGCGTTGTTGGAAAATGGTGGTGTTTTGCTCGCTGCACAGGACAATGCTGCGCTCTATGCGATCGACTACGACCCGTGTCTCGCGTTCATGGCAGTGCTCGACGGTCCCTCTGGCCTTGCGGAGCCAGGCGCGATCGATCCGGTCGACGGTCCAATCGATTGGATGGCTGACAACTTTCTCAAGGGCATCTCTGCGGTACCTGCGGTGACGATTCATGCAACACCAGAATTCAGTCGCTCACAATGGGACGCGCCGGACGAAGCGATCACCGAAGCGTTGCTCGATGCGGCAAAACTTGAGTCAGCGGTGATTCCTGGATCAGTTCAAATTCAGCGTTGGCGATACGCCCGTCCATCAGTCGGACATCCGGAACGATTCCTGCAACTCGGAGGGGTTCCACCTTTTGTTTGTGCGGGCGACGCTTTTGGTGGCGCAAAGGTTGAAGGCGCGGCGCTCTCAGGTGCAGCGGCAGCTGAAGCAATTGAACGAGTCTTCGGCAGGGACGAGTGACGAACGAACGAACGACGATTCTGCCGATTCCTGAACCCGGGCAAGAAGTGCAGTGGGTCGCGCAACATCTCGCGCATCTTTGCAGTGACGATGTGCGCAGATCGGAACGATTCGTTGGAACGCAAGCGGCCGCTGATGCCGCGCTCGCGGCGCTGGATCTCACTGGATATGCCGATCGACGCAACGAGGTCTTGCCGGTCTCGCAACGAGGAGCGTCAGGACTGTCTCCCTGGATTCGTCACGGCCTTTTGCAGCTGCCGCATGTCTTCACCGCCGTCAAAGGCACTGCGAATGATGTACGAAAGTTTCGTGATGAATTGCGCTGGCAAGAATACGCACGCCATCTCTATGCACGCTTAGGGAACGCAACAGGCTCACCGTTGCGCAATGCACCTGTTGTTCGCTCAACGAATGATGCCGAGTCATGGGATCGATCAATGCGTTGTGTCGCAACGAATCTTGACGAACTTGAGCGTGATGGATGGATGGTGAACCAAACACGTATGTGGCTTGCTTCGCAATGGTCGGTGCGAAACGGCGCCGACTGGCGCATTGGCGAGCAGTATTTCTTCACTCATCTTCTTGACGGGTCTCGCGCTGCGAATCGACTTGGTTGGCAGTGGACGGTTGGTGCTGGTTCGTCGAAGGTCTACGGATTTTCTCAATCGCAAGTTCGCCGCCGCGCACCAGAACTTTGTGGTTCCTGCGATCATCGCGATGCGTGTCCGATCGGGGAGTGGCCCGATGATCCAGAACTTGCACCTCTTGACCGTGATCCTCGCCTTCGACGCGATGACGACGCCGAGACCACAGCTGGACCAGCACAGGTCGAACAGTCTTCGTCTCCGGAGGTGGTGTGGCTCACCGCAGAATCTCTTGGTGACGACGACCCGGCGCTGAGTGCACACGCTGATCTGCCCGCAGTCTTCGTCTTCGATGAAGCACTGTTGCGCTCACTTCAACTTTCCTCGAAGCGACTGGTCTTTCTTGCCGACCGCCTCGCCGAGTTGGGCGCCGCGCGAAACCTCGAACTTCATCTCGGTGATCCGAGGCAGGTTCTCAATGGGCGCCCGCTTGCCACCACGTTTGCTCCCGTCCCCGGTTGGAGACGCCGGGCGGAGGCGCTCGATCTCGTTGAACTCCACCCCTGGCCGTGGTTGCGGCGACCCAGATCCGGATCGGTCGCCAGTTTCAGCGCCTGGTCGAATCGCCGTGAGTCCAAGCCGGATTCGTGGAAGGATGTTCCTAAT
>JALQSZ010000320.1 GCA_023264135.1 Acidimicrobiales bacterium | reverse complement strand
CGACGACTGACCGGCATGGACCGATGTCGTCTGATCGACAGTTGCCGGTGATGAGCCAAGGAATGGAGCGTTCCCAACGCCTGCCAGAAGGTAGTACTGCGGAGCGGGCGGCAGCGATGAGGTATCGCACGCTGTCAGAGCGGTGTAGACGTGCAAGCCGACACTCTCACCTTGACCGATGGTGTAGGTGACGGTAACGCCACCGGCGCCGTTGTTTACGACAGAACCAGTTGCAGCAGCTCCCGCTGGGTTCACGCCAAAGACGGTGAGAGCAGAAACTGCCAGTAGTCCAGCGACCGCGATACGCACTGAACGAGAAACACGAGACATCGAAACCCCTTGGGGAATTGGATCGAACCCTCCGCCCGATCGCCGCTCAAACGATAGACGGAACCTCGCCTCGCTCCCCTATTCGACTGCTCAACTCCGCATGGGACAAGAAGGTTTGGGGTTCCTACCAGCGCCGGCCCCGAGAATGCATCAGACGTCGGGTACGCAAGCGGCGCTTTCGATAACGAAGGCCAATCACTATGGCCGTGAGCCCGGCCAGCAACAGAACGAAGATCGTGCCGAGGATCTCGAAGAACTTGTCTTTCGAGGAACTGACTTTCACCTTCTGCGTGTCGGTGTCGGTGAACGACGCGTTGTAGGTCTTGGTTGAACCACCTGCGGTCACCACGAGATCAAGATCCACCATCGATGCCGGTGGCGCCTTTTCTTCCGCTTCGATCTTGGCGAGAAGCCCGCCCGATGCGTCGCCACCCAGCGTGGTTGCAAGTTGTTCGTCACCAAACATTTGCAGCCCAGCAGTGGTGTCGATCTGTCCCGTGACTTTCACCGAGGTCGACAACAAACCGTCGGAACGTTTGATGAGCATGTCGCGATAGGGACCATCGGGCCCGCTCAGTTGCGCGAGTAACGCGGTGCCTTCTTCCGGTGTTGCGAACGAATGATGAACTCGGATCCAGGTGAGGTCTCCTTCTTTCGAAGCTGCGTCGACAACCCACCCGGCTTTCACAAGGTCGTCGGCGCGCAATGCGCGAGCTGGATCACCAACTCGCTTCAGTGCCGCGTCGTCGAACCCAATGCCTTGTGTGATTGTTCCTTTGCCGTCGAGACCAACATCGATCTTGGTTTCGATCTGCACTCGACAACCGGCGGCGATCACCACGATGAGCGCGAAGAACGCAAGCACACGCGGCAGTCGTCGGTTACTCAGCACAGCGCGCAACCTACCAGCGCAAGTTCCTCGTGCCGACGGCACAGAACTCGAAGAGGGCCGAGTCCGAAGACTCGACCCTCTTTCAAAACATTGGAATGACTGCGAAATCAGCCAGCGAATGCCGGTGCGACTGGATCGCCTGCGGGCGCAGTCGTCGTAGGAGTCACGACACCGAGCGTCACTGCAAGCGATTGTTCAAGCACAGTCTGCTGTCCCGAGTTGTAGTACATACACGCCTGATAGGAACCGGCCGCGATCGTTGTTGCCCCATAGGGCTGTGTACCTGTCATCGCTCCGGTCCCCGCACTTACAACTGCAGGGCTTGAGGTAAACGGGTTGGACGGAATAGCAGGACCTAACAGGTACAAGCGGCCGGTGGGAACACCACCGGGACTACACGTGGTGCCGCTCGGAAAGAGCGAGACCCACACGCTGGCTGGCTGCGTCGCCGGCGAATACGTGACTGTCATCGAACCATCGCCGTTGTCAACGAGCGTATCGTTGCGAGGCGCGGGAGTCGGGTAGGCGAGGTTGTACGTGATTGCCGGCGGAGATTGCGCGTTTGCCATGAAGCCAATCGACATATTTCCTGAGCCGCTTCCCGGAGCGGTGAACACGACAGTGTCGCCAAGAACGAGACCGCCGGTTGGAGCTCCAGTGGAGAGCGGGAAACCCAGCGCCGTTGCCGTTCCCTGTGTACCGAGGCCAGACATGAGAATCACCGCGCCACAGCCCGAACCCATCGTGAAGGTGATGGTGTCGCTGTTGTTGATTGTCAGCGAGGAACCTGTGGCAGAGCAGTTGGCAGTCTCGTTCGTGTTTGCTGCGCCTGCGGTGGAGTTTGTGGCCACGGTGGCGATCGCAACCATGCCTAGAAGTAGTG
>JALQSZ010000031.1 GCA_023264135.1 Acidimicrobiales bacterium | reverse complement strand
GGCGATTTCCGCTGAACACGGACCAACGAAATTCCTCGGTGATGATTCCTATGCGATCGATGCCAACGTGCTTGCCGTTACCGACGATTCGATCGTGCTTGATCACACGCCGTTCTATGCAGAGTCAGGTGGGCAGGTTGGCGACACGGGAGTGATTACGTCTCCCACTGGCCGTGCCCGCATCGTTGAAACTCTGTATGGCGCACCCGGTGTTGTTCGTCATCGTTTTGAAGTTCTCGAAGGCGATATTGAAGTCGGTCAAACCGTTACCGCCGTCATCGATGGCGAACGTCGCGATGCGATTCGACGCAATCACACCGCAACGCATCTTCTGCATTGGGCGCTTCGCGAAACGCTGGGCGATCACGTGAAACAGCAAGGTTCGCTTGTTGGTCCCGATCGCCTTCGTTTCGACTTCTCTCACTACGAAGCATTGAGTGACGACGAAATTGTTGCGATCGAAGATCTCGTTGCTTCCGACATTCTTGCGAATTCACCTGCACGCCATTACGAGACCACGAAGGACAAGGCCGAGGAAATCGGCGCAATCGCGTTCTTTGGCGACAAGTACGGCGATGTCGTGAAAGTTCTCGAGGCCGGTCCGCATTCCACGGAATTGTGCGGCGGTACCCATGTCAAGGCGCTTGGCGATATTGGTCCGGTCAAGATCATCAGCGAAGCATCGATTGGTTCAAACATTCGTCGTATCGAAGCTGTTTCGGGAACCGGACCGCTTGAAAGACTTCGCGAAGACGAACGTCGCATCAAGGCCGCTTCCGATGCGATGGGTGTGGCCACCGACGAACTTGTCGACGCAGTCGAACGACGCGTCGCAGAAGTAAAAGAGCTGCGCACCCGAATCCGCGATCTGGAACGTCAAGCCGCGGCCGGTCGATCCGGCGAGCTTGCCGATCAAGCAATCGATGGCATCGTCATTGCTCGCGTCGATGGTCTCGATCGCGACGGAATTCGGGATCTTGCCGTTGCAGTTCGTGATCGTGCTGGCATCAAGGCAGTCGTGCTCGGTACTGCACCCGAAGGTGGTGGCGTCACGATCGTTGCTGCCGTTGCTGCCGACTCAGGTCTCAACGCATCGGAACTCATCGCTGATGCGGCCAAAAAGGTCAAAGGCGGCGGCGGCAAAAGCGCCGACCTTGCGGTTGCAGGCGGGAAAGACCCCGAAGCACTCGACGACGCGCTCGATCTTGTCCGGGCGGCGGTTCGCTCCTAGTGCGAGCCCTCGGCATCGATTTCGGCGAGCGCCGAATTGGGATCGCCCTGTCCTCGGGAACTGTCGCATCTCCGCTCGAAACGGTGCATCGATCGGCCGATCACGCCAGTGATCACCGCAAAATTCTTGAACTCGCCGCTGAATGGGAGGTCGACACACTCGTCGTGGGGCTCCCGCTCTCGCTCGATGGTTCGGAGGGGCCCGCGGCGCAATTGGTGCGCTCGGAAATTGCCGAACTGGTCGCGGCGACATCGATCCCGGTGGTTCCCTACGATGAGCGACTCACCACGGTGACGGCCACCCGCCTGCTGCAGGAGGGTTCGGTGCCGGGACGTTCCCAGCGCCAGATGGTCGACCAGGTCGCTGCTGCGGTGATGCTGCAGGCATGGCTCGATGGCCGTGTCGCCCAATCTGATTCCTAACGACGACACAGAGCGAACCTTGCCCGAACAACCAGATCCGTTCGAACTTTTCGGGCTTGAGCCCTCAACGCCTGCGCCGGCCTCGTCGGACTCTGCGGCGATTCCCGAAATGCCGCAACCCGCGTCTCCGATTGCGCCTACGACCACAGAATCGGAGCGCCGTCCGGCTCCGACTGTTGCTGATGGTGATGGCGATGACGGCGAGTTTGTTGCCGTGAAGGGGGGCGGCGGAAGTGGCGGTCGCGGTGGACGATGGGCGCTGCTGATCGGTGTCCCGTTACTTGTGCTCGCGCTCATTGTTGGTGCAGCCGGTTTCTGGGTGAAGGGAAAGATTGATCCCGGAACTCCAGGTGAAGAAGTCGCGTTCACGATCACCAAGGGCGCAACGACATCACAGATCGCAACGGCGCTGGCCGAGAAGAAGATTGTCTCGAGCGCCACGGTGTTTGAGTGGTACGTGAAATGGAAAGGCGGGGATCCCTTCCAGGCTGGTGACTACGAAGGGCTTCGAGTCAACAGTTCGATGGGCGATGTCATCGACATCCTCAAGGCCGGACCGCCTCCGCCAAAGACGGTGTCGTTCCTTGTTCGTGAAGGACTGTGGGTTTCGGAGTTCAAGAAGCTTGCGCTTGAGAAGTTCCCGACAATGGATCCAGCGGCGCTCGACGCAGCGCTTGCCAACACGCATCCATCTCTTCAGCCTGCGGGGTCGAGCAACCTTGAAGGGTTCCTCTTCCCTGCGACTTATGAGATCGCGCAACAAGATGTTGGGAATGCGCAGAAGTTGATCGATCAAATGGTCGCCGCTTTCGATCGTGTCTCACAGGCGCAAGGTCTTCCTGACGCGACCGCGAAGCTCAAAGGTGTAGCGGGAACAAAATCAATTTCGCCTTATGAAGCGCTCATCGTCGCGTCGCTTGTTGAGTCTGAAGCGAAGGTCGACGAGGACCGCCCGAAGATTGCACGCGTGATTTACAACCGACTTGCTCGTGGTGAAACCCTCGGCATCGATGCTTCAGTGCTCTATGCGCTTCAGAAACGAAAGACCAATCTCACCGATTCGGACCTCAAAACTGATTCGCCCTTCAACACGCGACTCAAAAAGGGCCTTCCGCCCGCGCCAATCAACTCGCCTGGGCAGGCCTCAATAAATGCAGCGTTGAATCCGGCGCCAGGTGATTGGCTGTTCTACGTGCTCACCGACAAGGACGGACACCACTACTTCACCAACAGTCAGTCCGACTTCAATCGCGCCGTGGCCGATGCGAAAGCGCGAGGAGTGTTCTGATGGCGCCCACTGGGGCCACGCGTCTGGCGGCGGTGATCGGTGATCCCGTTCGTCATTCGCTTTCACCGACGCTCATGAACGCGGCATTCGAAGCCGTTGGGCTCGACTGGACCTACGTCGCGCTTGAAGTAGCAGCCGAACGTCTTCCCGATGCATTCGCCGGCGTGCGGGCGCTCGGAATCGACGGACTATCCCTCACGATGCCGCATAAGGAAAGCGCAGCGGCGTGCGCCGATCTGTTGTCTCCAACTGCAGAACGTCTTGGCGCAGTGAATTGCATCGTGAACAGTGGGGGAGTTCTGACTGGACACAACACCGACGGTGAAGGTTTCGTGCGCTCACTTGCGCACGGATTCTCGTTTGATCCAGCTGGCAAACGTTGCGTTGTTCTCGGTGCCGGTGGTTCGGCCCGCTCTATCGTCCTCGCTCTCGCCGATGCTGGTGCTTCGGAAATCGTTGTTGTGAATCGCACATTGGGTCGTGCGGAACGCGCTGCTGCACTCGCTGGCGATCGTGGCGAGGTCGTTGCCCTCGAAGGTGCCCATTCTGATTTCGCCGATGCGGACCTCATCGTGAACGCAACGTCTGTCGGGATGGGAACTCCCACTCCAGCGGATGTTCCGTTCGACGCGTCGGTTCTGCACGAGGGTCAGATTTTGGTCGACATTGTCTACAAGCCGCTCGAGACTCCATTGCTTGCGACTGCGAAAGCGCAAGGTGCCTCAGTCGCCAACGGCGTTTCGATGCTCGCGCACCAAGCCGCAGTGCAGTTTGAACTTTGGACAGGGGTCGAGGCCCCAATCGACGTGATGCTGGCCTCGGTCGCCAGTCAATTGGGTTGAGTTGCGACGATGGACACGATCCGACTCCTCGTGTGCATCGTTCTCGCCCTTCCTTGTGGAGTGCTGATCTCGCGGCTCTCGGCAACGTTCATTACCGAGCGGCCACTTTTCCAACCTTCAGAGACGCCGCGTATTTCGCAGCGCACACTCATCCTCGGTTCGATGACTCTCGTGATGTTTGTGGCGCTTGCATGGAGATTCTCCGATGCGTCATGGCTCGAGCTTTTCGCCTACCTCGCCGGTTTCGGCGCAGTGTTGTTGGCGAGCGCGATTGATCTCACCGAGTATCGCCTTCCCGATGTTGTGGTTCTGCCCACGCTTGCACTTGGGATTGTCGTGGTGATCGTCGCATCGGTGAGCGACGGAGATGGTGGTCGAAGCCGATATGCCTTCCTCGGTGCAGTCATTGCATTCGCAGTCCTCCTCATCGCTCACCTCATTTCGCCACGCGGTATGGGATTCGGCGATGTGAAATTCGCTGCAGTCCTCGGACTCATGGTGGGTTGGCAAGCGACATCGGCGCTTGATGTGTTCATCCTTGTGCTGTGGCTGTTCCTCGTCGGGTTTGCCGTCGGAACCATCGGAGGACTCGCGCTTCTCGTTGTGAGAGGGAAGAACCAACCGTTTCCCTTTGGCCCATTTCTGGCTCTCGGCACCTTCGTTACGGTGCTCGCCAGTCGCGCGCTCGTGGGTTGAACCACCTCAAGAGCGAAACTGGCACGGGGGAGGGTCAGTGCCACCGGTAGATTGGAACGGTGCTGCGTTATCTGACCGCCGGTGAATCCCATGGCAAGGCCCTCGTCGTCATTCTCGAGGGGCTTCCATCTGGTTTGCCCATCACTGTCGACCAAATCGGAAACGAGTTGGCCCGCCGCCGCTTGGGCTTCGGCCGCGGACCTCGAATGAAGTTCGAGGCCGACGAAATCACGATCCTCTCCGGCGTTCGCCACGGAGTCACCCTCGGTTCACCGCTTGCAATCGAGATTGGCAACAGCGAATGGGAAAAAAAGTGGACTGAAGAAATGTCTCCCCATCCGGGCAAGACATCGCAGAAGCTCACGACACCGCGGCCAGGTCACGCTGATCTCACGGGAATGCAGAAGTACGCGTTCGACGATGCCCGAAACGTTCTTGAACGCGCGTCGGCTCGTGAAACCGCCGCTCGAGTGGCAGCTGGCGCGGTCGCGAAGGCACTCCTTTCACACCTCGGTACCGAGGTCGGATCTCACGTCATTGCGTTGGGTTCAGTGCGCGCATCGGATGCTGCGCGACCGGAACCAGGTGGCTTTGCTCCTGTCGACGACTCAGAGGTGCGCTGCCTCGATGCCGTTGCGGAAGAAGCGATGATCGCTGAAATCAAAGCGGCACAAAAAGCCGGCGACTCGCTCGGCGGTGTTGTCGAAGTTGTTGCACACGGAGTTCCGATCGGTCTGGGAAGCCACGTGCACTGGGATCGTCGTCTCGACGGATTACTCGCACAGGCACTGCTGTCCATCCAAGCGGTGAAGGGCGTGGAAATTGGCGACGGTTTCGACGTTGCCGGTCGTCCCGGTTCCGAAGCACACGACCCCATCATTTGGGACGAGGCGGCGGCGACCTATCGACGTACAAGTGCAAACGCTGGCGGAATCGAAGGCGGAATGTCCACCGGAGAAGTTTTGGTTGCTCACGTGGCGATGAAACCACTCGCAACGCTGAACCGTCCGGTGCTTGCCACCGTCGATACGGCGACGAAAGAAGCTGGCGTTTCCTTCCGCGAACGAACCGATGTCACCGCTGTCCCTGCAATGGGTGTTGTTGCCGAAGCCATGGCGGCACTCGTGCTTGCAAACGAATGTCTCCGGAAATTTGGTGGCGACTCATTGCAAGAGTTCGTTCGTAATCACGACACATTCATTGCGCAGGTTCGTGAACAGACTGCTCGTATTGATACCGATGCATCTCTCGATCCCGATGCGACCCCTCTCAACTGGGACGCCGGTCAGGCGTTCGCCGACGGCGCCGATGCGCCAAAAGCGTGAGCTCCGCCACTTCTCGTTCCTCCCATGTCGTACTGATCGGGATGATGGGAGTCGGGAAGTCCACGGTTGGTCGTCGAGTTGCAAAGCAACTCGATCGACCCTTTTTCGATTCCGACGATGAAGTCGTCGCCCGAACTGGGCGCGCGGTCACCGAGATTTTCTCCACCGATGGCGAACCAGCCTTTCGGGAAATCGAAGCTGCGGTGATGGCAGAACTCCTTTCTTCTCCGACCGCGTCGGTGATCGCAGCTGCCGGTGGATCCGTACTTGATTCAACGACCCGAACTCGGCTTCGAGACTCGGGGACAGTGGTCTGGATGCGTGCACCAGTCGACGTTCTTGTTGGCCGCACCTCTCGCGGAACGCACCGTCCCGCACTCGCCAACGATCCACGGGCAACATTGACGCAAATGGAAGCCGATCGAGAAGCCCTCTACAGCGAAGTCGCCGATGCGGTCGTCGATTGCACGGCGCCAATCGCCACTGTTGTCGCCTCGATCATCGCGGTTGTCGAGAAAGTTGGCGCGCCATGATCGTCGTGCCGGTGCAGCTCGCTGATCGGTCCTACGAAGTACTCGTCGGAGACGGTGCGCGAAACGAAATCGCCCGCCTCATCCCAGAACGCGCCAAGCGTGTTGCCATCGTGACCCAAGAAGGTCTCGGAATCGATGTCGACCCTGGTCGTGACCACAAGGTGTTCACGATGGGTGATGGTGAACACTCCAAATCAATGTCGACCGTTGAATCGCTGTGTCGGCAGTTTGCGCAATGGGGTCTCACTCGTGCTGACTGCGTTGTCGCCGTGGGTGGAGGAATCGTCACCGACACTGCGGGATACGCGGCGGCGTCGTATCACCGCGGTGTTCCCGTTGTGCATGTCTCCACGACGCTGGTCGGACAGGTCGACGCTGCGATTGGTGGCAAGACCGGCGTGAACATTCCCGAAGGAAAGAATTTGATTGGCGCCTACTGGCAGCCTTCGGGCGTGGTGTGCGATACCGGCTTGTTGTCGTCACTACCTCCACGTGAGTACCGCTGTGGTCTCGGCGAGATCGCGAAGTATCACTTTCTCGGCGGAGAAGGCATCGACGCTCTGCCCATCGATGAACAAGTTGCCGCGTGCGTTGCAATTAAGGCTGCTGTCGTTGCCAGCGACGAGCGCGAAGGTGGTGCCCGAGCAACGCTCAATTACGGACACACCCTGGCTCATGCCATCGAAATCGCTGGCGATCACGATCTTCGTCACGGTGAAGCGGTTGCGATCGGTTTGATCTTTGCTGCTGAATTGGCTCAGCGTTTGGGCCGTATCGACGCTGAGCGAGTTGCCGAACACCGCCGTGTGGTGGGCGCCTACGACCTGCCCCTCACGTTGCCCACGGGGCTCGACAACGGTGAACTCATCTCTTTGATGGGACGCGACAAAAAGGCTCTCGACGGAATTACGTTCGTTCTCGACGGTCCTAACGGAGTTGAATCAGTAACCGGCGTCGACGTTGCACTCATCGAAGACGCAATCGATGCAATCCGAGGCGAAGGAGACCACTGATGTCGGATGCGCCAATTGTTCTGCTGCTTTCCGGAGTGAACCTCAATCTTCTCGGCGATCGAGAACCAGAGATTTACGGAACGGCAACGCTTGCTGACCACGTGGCGACTGCAACCAGCGCAGCACAAGCGCATGGTCTTGTGATCGAGCACCTTCAGTCGAATGCGGAATCGGAATTGGTCGAAGCGATTCACGGTGCTCGTCGCCGATGCGCTGCAATCGTCTTCAATCCAGGTGCGTTCACGCATTACGCGTGGTCGTTGCACGATGCACTTGCAGCGTTTGAAGGTCCGGTCGTTGAACTGCACCTTTCAAACCCAGCAGCTCGCGAAGAATGGCGGAAGACCTCGGTCGTTGCGCCGGTTGCCACCGGAACCATTGCCGGTTTCGGTGGTGACGGATACCGACTCGCTGTCGATGCCGTCGCAACGTTGCTGAAGTGACCGCAATGCCCACTGCGTCTTCGGCTGGATCGTTGGTAGATCGCTTCGCGTCGCTGCCGCCCTTGTTGGTGGCAACTCGGATCGACAAATTGCGTCTGGCCATGCACGAAGCGGAACTCGATGCATTGGTGGTGACGGCACCAAGCAATATCCGGTATCTCTCCGGATTCACTGGAAGCGCCGGCGTCGTTGTTGTGACACCCGATGACATGGTGTTGGTCACCGATGGTCGTTACACCGAACAAGCCGCCGACCAACTTGCCGCATCAAAAGCGCCGTCACGACTCGAGATCACGTCCACTGCACAACGCGAACTTCTCTCTGCCGCTGTCGCCAACGCCACTCGTGTCGGCCTTGAAGCCGATCACATCACCTGGTCAACACAACGCCGTTATTCCGAAGACTGGTTCCAAGATTCACAGGTCGTCCCAACCACCGGACTCGTTGAGCAACTTCGTCGAACGAAAGACGATGCAGAACTCGCTCGTATGGAATTGGCCGCGGCAGTTGCCGATGCCGCGCTGGCCAATCGCCGTTCGAGTCTCCTCGACGGCTTGACCGAATCAGAGTTCGCACTTGCTCTCGATTCGGAAATGCGGCGCCTCGGCGCATCGGGGACAAGTTTCGAGACGATTGTTGCGTCGGGTCCGAACGGGGCAATGCCTCACGCCCGTCCCACTGATCGCCAACTCCAAGACGGTGATCTCGTTGTGCTGGATTTTGGCTGCGTTGTCGACGGCTATTGCTCAGACATGACGCGCACTGTTGCGATAGGCGATGTCGATCCAACCTGTGTGCAGATGCTCGAGGTTGTCACCGCTGCCAATGCTGCCGGCGTGGCGGCAGTGGGACCCGGCGTTGCCGCCAGCGAGGTCGATGCCGCCGCTCGTGCTGTCATTGCCGAAGCCGGTTGGCTCGATGCCTTCACTCATGGGACCGGCCACGGGGTGGGCTTGGACATCCACGAGGCCCCGAGAGTCGCTGGGACGAGCACTGATACGCTCTCGATCGGCGACGTCGTCACCGTCGAACCGGGTGTTTATCTCCCAGCGCACGGCGGGGTCCGTATGGAAGACAGCGTCGTCGTCACCCCCGAAGGGTGTCGACCCCTCACTCACACAACGAAGTCACCGACGCCCTGACCACTGTCACGGTTCGGATCAGGAAGGCCCTCATGCCCACCATCACCACCAACGACATCAAGAACGGCATGTCGCTCGACATCGAAGGCGTGTTGTTCGAAATTGTCGAGTTCCAACACGTGAAGCCGGGTAAGGGCGGTGCCTTCGTTCGCACAACGCTCAAGAACGTTCGCAACGGCGCCGTTGTCGAGCGCACCTTCCGTGCTGGTGAAAAAGTCGAGCGCGCCATGATCGACAAGCGTGAAATGCAGTTCCTGTATCGCTCTGGCGAGGACTACGTGTTCATGGATAACTCCACCTACGACCAGCTCAACGTTGGTCCCACGTCTCTCGGTGACGCGTCGAACTACCTGGTCGAAAATGGCGAAGCAGTGCTCAAGATGTACGGCGAGGAAATCGTGGGAGTTGAACTTCCTGCTGCGGTGGAACTCAACATCGCCGAAACCGAACCTGGGATTCAGGGCGATCGCGTTTCTGGCGCTCGGAAGCCAGCCACGCTCGAAACTGGTCTCATTATTCAGGTTCCGCTGTTTGTCGAACCGAATGATCGCGTCAAGGTCGATACCCGCACCGGCGAATATCTGACCCGGGCGTGAGCGACGACCTCGGTAACGCAACCAATCGACACGACGCCCGAGAGCGCGCCTTTCACCTTCTCTACGAAACCGAGATGAAGGGCGATGCGATCGCCGACGTCCTCGCTTCCCTTCCTGTCGGTCCCGACGAATTTGCCGCGGAGCTTGTGGTTGGCGTGGGGGAGAACCAAGACGATCTCGACGCAGTGATCGTCGCCCACGCTCGCAACTGGGATGTCGATCGCATGCCGGCGCTTGATCGGGCGATCCTTCGTCTGGCCACCTACGAACTCATGCACCGGCCCGATGTGCCGACTGCGGTCGTGATCTCTGAAGCCGTTGAACTGGCCAAGTCCTACAGCACTGACGACAGCAGCCGCTATGTGAATGGCGTGCTCTCGGCGGTCGCAGGCGCGGTTCGCTGACACGCGATACACTCTCCTTCTGACCGTGAAGCGGGTCCCGTGAGGCCCGAACGGACAGGAAGGACCACGAACGTGGCTGAACGCGAACGACGCTTGACGCCCCCTTATGGGGGCGTTTTTGTTGCCCGGACCCGGGTGATGACCGCCGATGACATGCAACGTGCGACCAAGCGCATGGCGCACGAAATCATTGAGCGGAATCAGGGTCTCGACGATGTTGTGGTGATCGGTCTTCAGACCGGGGGAGTGCCCCTCGCTGCCCGACTGTGCGAAGCGCTTGAACGGATCGACGGAACCGACGTGCCCGTCGGGTGTCTCGATGTTGCCTTCTACCGAGACGACATCGGCCTACGACCAGTGCTGCCCGAAACGGTCACCGATATTCCTTGCGACCTCGACGGTCGCACAGTCGTGCTGGTCGACGATGTGCTCTTCACCGGCCGCACGATCCGCGCTGCGCTCGATGCGCTCTCCGATTACGGACGAGCCCGAGCGGTGCAACTCGCGGTCATGGTCGACCGCGGCCACCGCGAGCTCCCGATTCGACCTGACTATGTCGGCAAGAACCTTCCGACCCGACGCGACGAGGTTGTCGATGTCACCTCAGAGGGTGTCGATCTCGGGGAGATGGTGAAGTGAGCCGAACTCTTACAAACCCTCGCCACGGCAGCATGCGCAATTTGCTGTCGATCACCGACCTCGGTCCCGACGTCGCGTCGGGCATCATTGAGGTGTTGACACTCACCGACTCGTTCGTTGAAGTCAGCGAACGCACGATTCCGAAAGTTCCGGCCTTGCGTGGCCGAACCGTGGTCTCACTCTTCTTCGAAGATTCCACGCGTACGCGGTTGAGTTTCGAAACCGCAGCGAAACGACTTTCGGCCGACACCATGAACTTCAGCGTGAGCACCTCTTCGGTCAAGAAGGGTGAATCACTCCGCGACACGATCGAAACCATCGAAGCGATGGGTGTCGACGCAATTGTTGTGCGCCACGCATCTGCTGGAGTTCCTCGCCAAGTTGCGCAGTGGGCGACAAGCGCAGTGATTAACGCTGGCGACGGATGGCATGAACACCCAACGCAAGCTCTCCTCGATTGCTACACGATCCGTCAACGATTCGGCGACGTCGCTGGTAAGCACATCGCCATCGTCGGCGACATACGCCATTCGCGAGTCGCGCGGAGCAACGTTGCGGCATTCACCGCACTCGGGGCCGATGTCACCTTGGTGGCACCGCCCACGCTTCTCCCGCCAAGTCTCGAGGGTTGGCCAGTAAAGGTGAGTGCCGATATCGATGCAGTGCTTCCCACTGTCGATGTTTGCTACTTGCTCCGCATGCAGCGCGAGCGGATGACCGAAGCGTTGATTCCC
>JALQSZ010000319.1 GCA_023264135.1 Acidimicrobiales bacterium | reverse complement strand
AAAGCGCTCTACGAGTGGAACTACAAAAAGCAGCTCCTTCGGATCCAAGCCGAGCGCAATGCCGATTCGAGTTGGGAAGACATCGAGACCGACATCTTCTCCGATGAGTTTCTGCTGACTCGCCCGCTGCTTGAGGCCATTCGCGCCGAAGAGCCCGTTGTTCTTCTGATCGACGAAGTCGATCGCGTTGAAGTTGAGACCGAGGCGCTGCTTCTCGAAATTCTGTCCGACTACCAGGTCTCGATTCCTGAACTGGGAACCATCGAAGCGCGTCAGATCCCCATGGTGTTCCTCACCTCGAATAACACTCGCGAGCTGTCTGAGGCATTGAAGCGTCGTTGTTTGTTCCTCCATATCGACTATCCCGATATGGACCGTGAGAAGGAAATCGTCCTCACCAAGATCCCAGAGATCACCGACAGCCTTGCCGATCAGGTTGCCCGCATTGTCCGTTCGATCCGCCAACTCGAACTCAAGAAGTCGCCTTCGGTGTCCGAGACGCTCGACTGGGCCAAGACGCTGCTCCTGTTGGGTGTCGATTCCGTCACCGAAGCAGAGGCAATCGAAACGCTCAACATTCTCCTGAAGTACCAAAGCGATATCGCTAAGGCATCGAAAGAACTTCAGGGTGACGGTGGCGCCAAGAAGCCCGGCGTTCCGCGCACGAGCTGATCGGTAGAACCAGTCCGCCATGACCTCGATCGAGGAATCACCATCGCCAATGCTCGAGTTGCTCTCGGGTTTTATCGTTGAGCTTCGTTCTGCAGGACTGCCTGTCAGTCTGACGGAGAACCTCGACGCGATGGAAGCGATCACGCATATTCCGATCGAGGATCGCGATGCGTTCAAATACGCACTTGCCGCGACGTTGGTGAAGAACAACTCGCATTGGCGTGCGTTCGAAACGGTTTTCGAGGTCTACTTCTCTCTCCGCGGCAGTGAATACACGCTCGGCGGCGGTGACGACTTCCCCGAAATCACCGAAGACGACGAGATCCCCATGAACCCCGATGCCGGTGGAGCCGGAGCCGGGGGAGCTGGCGAAGCGATGTCGCCAGAACAGATGGCGGAAATGCTGTTCCAGGCGATGCGCCATGGTGACGATGCACTCATGCGTGCACTGGCGCGCCAAGCGGTCACTCGTTTTGCCGGCATGGAACCAGGGCGCCCAGTTGGCGGCACCTACTACCTCTATCGGACCTTGCGGAATCTCGATCTCGACGGCGTGCTCGAACGCCTGATGGAAGAGGCACAGCAGGAAAGTCCGACACCGCTCACTTCTCTTGAAGAACGCCTTGAACGCGACGAATTCGAATCTCGAATTGATCGGATGAAGAAGGAAATTGAGGCGGAGATTCGTCGCCGCTTGGTCGCTGATCGTGGTGTCGAAGCGATGGCGAAGACGCTTCGCAAGCCGTTGCCTGAAGACGTTGATTTCATGCATGCCAACCGCGAGGAATTGGTGAGCCTCCGCAAAGCGATTTATCCGCTCACTCGAAAGCTCGCGGTTCGACTGGCGCGAAAGCGTCGACATGGGCGCAAGGGTCCGCTTGATTTCCGGGCAACCGTCCGTCAATCGCTCAGTTACGGCGGCGTTCCTGCTGATCCTCGTTTCCGCTATCCGCGCCCTTCGAAGCCCGAAATCTTCGTCGTCGCCGATATCTCCGGTTCGGTCGCCGCGTTTGCCCGTTTCACGCTTCAACTTGTGTACGCGATTTCGGGTCAGTTCTCTCGCGTTCGTTCGTTCGTCTTCATCGACGGCATCGATGAAGTCACACGCTTCTTTGAAGGTGTGGAAGACATCAGCGTCGCTATCCATCGTGTGAATACGGAAGCCGATGTTGTGTGGGTCGACGGTCATTCCGATTACGGACATGCCTTCGAAGTCTTCTGGGAGAAGTACGGTCGCGAAGTCGGACCGAAAACCACCGTGCTCATTCTCGGAGACGCCAGAAACAACTACCACGCGTCGCAATCGTGGGTCATTAAGGAAATGCGCAAGAAGGCGCGTCACGTGTATTGGCTGAACCCAGAGCCAAAGGCGTACTGGGATACCGGCGACTCAATCGTGAGCGACTATGGCGCGCACACCGATGGTGTTTACGA
>JALQSZ010000318.1 GCA_023264135.1 Acidimicrobiales bacterium | reverse complement strand
TGCTGCGGTGGTTACCGCCTTGGTGGGAGCGATTATCGCCTTGCCCGCTTTGCGATTGCGCGGTTTGTATTTGGCGCTCGCAACGATGGCCTTTGGCGTGTTCGTCTCGCGAATGGTCCTCACCGAACGCACCGAGCGCGAACTTTTCGGTTGGAAATTCACAATTTTCACATCGGGTCAGCTTGCGATTCCGCGTCCGAAAATCGGACCTATTGATTTCAATAGTCCCGACGCGTTCTTGTTCTTGTGTGCCGGACTCTTCGTCGCAATCGGTATCGGCATGGTGTATCTGCGCCACAGCGGATACGGCCGTCGACTCGCGGCAATGAAAGACAGTCCGGCCGCATCGGCAACCTTGGGCATGAGCGTTGTTCGACTCAAGCTTTCGGTCTTCATGATGTCTGCCGCAATCGCAGGTATCGGCGGCGTCATGATGGCAGCCCAGGTCGGCACCGTGAATGCCGATCGGTTCGACATTCTCTTGAGCCTTGGCCTCATGATGATCACCGTTGTTGGTGGTATCGGCTACGTGAGCGGCGCGTTGTTCGCTGGCGTGTTCTTGATCGCATTTGTCGAAGCGCTGAATCTCACGCTTCGAAAGCTCGCTCTCGATTATGCGAGTGTCGAAGCCATCTTCATGTTCTTCGTTTCTGCCGTCACGGTGTTGCCGGCAACCATTGGCATCACGATGGGTAAGAACCCGTCGGGTGCAGTGAGCGACATTGTTGAAGGGCTCGATCAGATCAAACAGTCGAAGCCGTTGATGTTCACGATCATTGGTCTCGAAGTCGGAATTTGGGCGCTCACAGCCACCGAAGTGATCACCAACTGGCATTTCGTGATCCTCACCTTCGTCAACCTGATCTTTGTTCCGATCATCGGCGGCAAGATCCTTCTTGCCCGAGCGATGCGCGGCGTACCGAAACCGGTTCCACCCGAACTGATTGGTATCGACCGACCATTCACTCCTGAAGATCTCGCAACCATGGATCACGCACTCAACCTTGAAGGCGTTGTGATTCCGTCTGCGTCGACCGTTCGTGAGGAGGCCGCTCATGTCTCTGCTTGAAACCTCTTCAGTGAAAGTTCGGTTCGGCGGCAATATCGCTCTGAACGACGTGTCCATTTCGGTCGAAGCGGGCAGCGTCACGGGCCTCATCGGGCCCAACGGTGCTGGCAAGACCACACTGTTCAACACCATCACGGGTCTTCAACCTCTAAGTGGCGGAAAGATTTTCTTTAACGGCAAAGACGTCACCAAAGAGCCTCCGCATAAGCGCACTCGCATGGGTCTCGCCCGTACCTTCCAACGTCTCGAACTGTTCACGTCGCTTTCTGTTCGCGACAACGTTCGTGTTGCGGGCGAAATCCGCAATCGTTGGAGCTTCCGCTCGACTCGCATGGATGTCAACGCCGAGACAAAACGGATCATCGACCTTGTCGGACTCACCGATGTTGCCGATCGCGAAGTTGGCGAAATCCCCACCGGTCAGGCCCGAGTTGTGGAACTCGCTCGTGCGCTCATGATTCAGCCCACTCTGCTCCTTCTCGATGAACCCGCATCAGGTCAGACCGAAGAGGAAACCGAAGCGTTCGGCGAACTCCTCAAGAACCTCGCCGGCAACGACGGCCTGGGCATTTGTCTCGTCGAGCACGACATGGCGCTGGTGATGAAGGTGTGCGAGACCATTCATGTGCTTGATTTCGGAACGATCATTGCCAGCGGAACTGCCGAGCAGGTCCGTAACGATCCCGCAGTGATCGACGCCTACCTCGGTTCCCCGGAGAGTGTCGGATGAGCGAAACCAGTTATCACGAAGACCACGGTGCAATCGAAGGTGCGCCGCTCGTCGAACTTGTAGACGTGCGCGCGGCATACGGCACGATCGAAGTCCTCCATGGCATCAACCTTTCGGTTCCCCAAGGCTCTGTGGTCGCGCTCCTTGGTCCGAATGGCGCCGGAAAGTCAACGATCCTGAAAGTCGTTTCGGGTCTTTTGCAGCCGACCGCTGGTGAAGTTCGGTTGGCCGGTCGCGTCGTGAACGGTGCATCTGCCGATGAACTCGCTCGCATTGGTCTGTGCACGATCCCCGAAGGACGCGGCATCTT
>JALQSZ010000317.1 GCA_023264135.1 Acidimicrobiales bacterium | reverse complement strand
TCGGTTCCTCAGCACAGCGCGCAACCTACCAGCGCAACTTCCTCGTGCCGAAGGCACAGAACGCGAAGAGGGCCGAGTCCGAAGACTCGACCCTCGTTCCAAACGTTGAAATGACTGCGAAATCAGCCAGCGAACGCCGGTGCGACCGGGTCACCCGCAGGATCAACCGCAGCGGTCGTCGGCGTGACGCTTCCGATGGTGACAGCCAACGACTGCACCAATACGTTCGACTGTTGTCCGTTGTAATAGTAAAGACACGCTTGGTACGACCCAGCCACGAGGGTGCTAGCAGCAGTCGTGTTCGCCCATCCTGATCGCATCGGACTACCAACCGACAGGACTGCGGGGCTCGCGGCGAATACCGGCAAACCAGTATTCGAAAAGCTCGAAAGACCGAAAAGTCGGTTCGCGGGGTTGCCATTGGGATCGCAAGTCGTACCCGGGGCGAAGAGGTTCAACGAGACTGTTTCCGGAGACACCACTGGCGAATAGGTCACCGTCATCGTTCCATTGCCATTGTCCGCGATCGAATCATTGCGCGGCGCGGGAATTGGATAGGAAATATTGAAAGTGATCGCCGGCGGGGACTGGGCATTCGCCATGAATCCCATCGACATTGAACCCGAGCCGCTGGCGGGAGCGGTGAACACGACAGTATTTCCCTGCGAGAGACCACCAATGGGAGTCCCTGTCTGCAGCGTCATAGACATCTGCGTCCAAACCGCGGATCCAGCTGAACCACTGCCGGACATCAGGATGACGGCACCACAACCCGTGCCGATCGTAAAGGTGATGGTGTCACTGTTGTTGATCGTCTGAGGCGAAGCGGACGCACTGCAGTTGGCAGTCACGGCGGTGTTTGCTGCGCCAGCGGTGGAGTTCGTCGCGACGGTAGCAATTGCAACCGTGGCAACAAGAAGAGCAACAGCCGCGGCGATGCGACCAAAAGTTCGAAACATGAAGGTCTCCCGAAAAGGGCACAAACGTGCCGAGGATGATGAAGCCGGATTCTCCGCCTGACCGCCGAGCACTCTAACGAAGTTTTAGGAACTGCTCCAAGCCCTGCTCGGCGCAAAACCAACAATCCCCGGGCCTAAGGCCCGGGGATCGTGAAGTTCGGAGAGAACTCGGCGCTACTCGGGAGCGCCGGCCTCGGCCAGTTCCATGGGCGGTGGCTCAAAGCCCTCGGTGGCATGGAACACGATGATGCGATCGCCCGTTTCGGGATCGGGCTCGGCGTCGACCACGATGTTCTGGCCGGCGCGGAACTCCTTCCACAACAGACGCTCGGAAAGCGGATCTTCCACCATGCGCTGAATGGCCCGACGCAGCGGACGAGCACCCAAGGTGGGGTCGTAGCCCTTGTCGGCCAACAGCAACTTGGCAGCTTCGGTGAGTTCAAGGCCGATGCCCTGGCCTTCGAGCTGCTTGGTGATGCGCTTGATGAGCAGGTCGACGATCGTCGTGACCTCGGGCTTGGACAGCTCGTGGAACACGATGGTGTCGTCGATGCGGTTGAGGAACTCCGGACGGAAGTGCGCCTTGAGTGCGTCGTTGACCTTTTCCTTCATGCGCTCGTACGACACGGCTTCGTCGGCTTTACCGAAACCAATATTGGCCTTGCGCAGATCGGCGGTGCCGAGGTTGGAGGTCATGATCAGCACGGTGTTGCGGAAATCGACCGAACGACCTTGTGAGTCGGTGAGTCGACCTTCTTCAAGAATCTGCAACAGCGTGTTGAAGACGTCGGGGTGTGCCTTTTCGATTTCGTCGAACAGCACAACCGAGAACGGCTTACGACGCACGGCTTCGGTGAGCTGGCCACCTTCTTCGTAGCCGACGTATCCGGGAGGAGAACCGACAAGACGACTCACGGTGTGCTTCTCCATGTATTCCGACATGTCGAGCGCGATGAGTGAATCTTCATCGCCGAACAAGAACTCGGCGAGAGTCTTGGCGAGTTCGGTCTTTCCGACACCGGATGGGCCGAGGAAGATGAACGAACCTGAAGGACGCTTGGGATCTTTGAGACCGGCACGAGTGCGGCGAATGGCCTGGCTCACTGCCTTGATGGCGTTTTCCTGACCAATGACACGCTTATGCAGTTCGTCTTCCATGCGCAGAAGG
>JALQSZ010000316.1 GCA_023264135.1 Acidimicrobiales bacterium | reverse complement strand
AACCGAGACCGTGGGTTCGACCTCGACGACGACTCGTGTGGAAATTGACCTTGCTGGTCGAACCGTGCGGTCGGTCGATCGCTACGGCATCGAAACGCGTTACACCTACGACACTCGAACGGGGAACACCCTTTCGACGACTCTCACTGCTCCGGGCGCCGCACCCGTTATCACCACTGCGACGTACGACACGCGTGGTTGGCTGGTATCGACTGCCGTCGACGGCAAGACTCAGGCGACGATCACCTACAACCCTGACGCAACGGTTGCTTCGATTGCCTACGGGAATGGCGTCACCATCAACAACTCGTTCAACGAGCAGAACCGAGTGGTGTCGAGCGCATGGACAACACCATCGGGAGCCTTCTCCAATGTTCGGCAGATCTCCGCAGGCGGAAATATTTCTGGCGATTCGTTCACCGCGCCGTCGGGAACGTCAGCGTTCTCGTATACGCATGATTCAAACGGTCGCTTGTCGGCAGCGTCGGTCACTGCTGGTTTGGTGCCTGCGGCAAAGTCGTGGGCCTGGACCTTTGACGACGCATCGAATCGTCTGACGCAAAAGGTGACGACGAACGGTGCAGCGAGCGGTGACTACACCTACACCTACAACAAGGCCTCGCAACTGACGTCGACAACAGATCCCGCAGCATCTGCAGGCATCACGTACGACGCGCAAGGCAATGCGCTGACGGTCGGCCCCGACACGTTCACTTATGACAAAGCGAACAATGTGGTCTCTGCCACAGACGGAACGATCACGGTGAACTATGAGCGTGATTTCGCTGGCGGAGTGATCACGAAAACCACAACCGGTGGAAGCGACGCTGGCACGATTCGATACTCCAGCACTGGTGTGCTGCTCAATGCTGAGTCGAAGCCGTATGCATTGCAGTACACGCTGCCCGGAGCGGTGTCGGTTACCAAACCATTGGTTGCAGGCGGAACCGCACGTTGGCAGTTCACGTCGCTCAATGGAGACCTGTTCTTCACCACCGACGATGCAGGAGCGCTGCAGGGAACCGCTCAGGTTTTCGACCCGTACGGTCAGGCCCTCACGGCACCCAACGCACCGCAGGCTGGTCTTCCCAACACCACATGGGAAGCAGCAACGGGTAATGAAACCGAAGCACTGAAGACGACCTACCAACTCATGGGCGCTCGTGTGTACGTCCCCGCATTGGGGCGTTTCGCACAGCTCGACCCCAAGGTTGGTGGTTCGGCTAATGGGTATGACTATGTCAATCAGGATCCGATCAATTTCAACGACCCCACGGGTAACGAAAGCGAAAACTGGCTCATCAACGGACTGACTGGCCTCGCGGCCTTCGCGGTCGGCGCACTTGTTGCCCCCGCTCGTGGAGCGCTTGTGGGTGTGCTTGTTGGAGCACTCGCCGGTGCAGCAGTTGCTGGTTTGTCGCATGCCATCGAATACGCCGTCACTGGTCAGACGGAATTCTCCGCAACCCGCCTTGGAATTTCGATTCTCGCTGGGGCACTGGGTGGCGGCATCGTCGGCCGCGTGAAGTGGGCCAAGGCGCAGAACCGAGCCGCAGGCAACGTCAATGGGGGCGGAGGCGGTGGGGTTGCCGATGACGTGTCGTCGGTGAGTTCACTGAGTTCGTCCACAAGTTCTCGGTCGTCAAGTTGGGTTGGTCGGAAGTCGTCGGATTTGGACTTCATGTTGCTTCCGGACGAGCTCGCGGCGAAACAGGCAAATCGCGTGCTTGTCCGAGGGAGTTCGTCCCATCAGTCGATTCCGATCCCGAACGGCTTCCGTGAGAGTCAACTTTCCTATTCCATGAAATCTGTCGTGAAACAGGGAGACCCTGCGGGTATCAAGAAGTGGATGCAAGAAAGCAGCATTCTCGACGGCTTGGGAGAAGGGGCCGGCAACTTCCGTCCGGAATCAGTGAGTTCGGGCTACAGCCTTCTGTCGGAATTTCGGCTTTCTCAGCAGATGAATCGATTGTCCTATGGGAGCAATCTCTCGTTCGGATGATTCTGCCCATGATGAACGCAAAGAGCCTCGGCCAGTGGCCGGGGCTCTTTGCGTTGTGGTCGGGCTGGCGGGATTCGAACCCACGACCTCTTCGTCCCGAACGAAGCGCGCTACCAAGCTGCGCTACAGCCCG
>JALQSZ010000315.1 GCA_023264135.1 Acidimicrobiales bacterium | reverse complement strand
TCACGGACAATGCTGAGGCTGATGTTTCGCGCGTCGCTCGATGCAACATCAGGTTCGGTCATGGCGAAGCACGAACGGATCTCGCCTTCAAGCAACGGAACCAGCCAACGGTCTTTCTGTTCGGGAGTTCCGAACAGCGCAAGGATCTCCATGTTGCCGGTATCGGGAGCTGCGGAGTTCACCGCTTCAGGGCCGAGCGGGCTCCGGCCGGTGATTTCGGCGAGTGGCGCGTAGTCAACGTTGGAAACGGGATCAGGTGTCCACTCGGTGACATGGGGCATGAACAGATTCCAAAGTCCGCGCTTCTTTGCCTCGGCCTTGAGTTCTTCCATGACATGCGGATGGAAATGCGGATCGCCCGACGCGCGCATTTCTTCGGCAAAGACAGGTTCGGCGGGAATCACCGCTTCGTTCATGAACGCGAGCAAGCGTTCTTGCAGATCGGCTGCCCGTGGGCTGAGTGCGAAGTCCATCAGGAGCCTGCTCTTCCGTAGTCGTCTTCATAGCGAACGATGTCGTCTTCACCGAAGTAACTACCGGTCTGCACTTCGATAAACACGACCGGTGTGTCGCTGTCGTTGCGAACGCGATGTTTGGTGTGAACGGGAATCTCGATCGTGCGACCAGCGGGCACCGAATGATCGACATCGTTCAACGTGACGATGGCGGTTCCGTCGATGACGATCCAGTGTTCGGAACGCTTGTCGTGAGATTGATACGACAACCGCTGACCAGGTTCGACAGTGATGCGCTTGACCTTGGCCGCGGGTCCGTCGTCGAGGATCACGAATTCACCCCAAGGGCGTCGTTCTCCTGATCCGGCCTCGCCGAGGGGGCGAAGGGTGTCGTCGTCTGAAGTCGGGTTTTCCGCGGCAGGTGTCACGGGCCGAGTATGGCCGAAATCCCCGGTCAGGACCGTGAAACGGGGCTGTGGACAAGAAAAATCGGGGACCCCTGTAAGGGGTCCCCGCGACCCTGGTTCCGAAGACTGTGATTGACAGAGCCGCCGGGCTGGTCTCATTGTGTCCCCCCATGGCCGGTCCCCTCGTCATTGTCGAGTCGCCCACGAAGGCGAAGAAGATCACCGAATTCCTCCGTGGTGAGGACACCGGTGGCGCGTCGCCGACCGTCATCGCGTCGGTGGGTCACATCCGTGATCTTGTGTCGAAGGCAAAAGAGCTGCCCGAGGGCAAGCAAAAGGAATGGTGGTCGTACCTGGGCATCGATCCAGACGACAACTTCAAGCCCTATTACAAGGTGTACGACAAGAAGAAGGACACCGTTGCCGAACTTCGTCGTGCACTGAAGAACGCCGACTCGCTCTATCTCGCAACCGATGAGGATCGCGAAGGCGAAGCCATCGCGTGGCATCTGTTGCAGGTACTCAAGCCGCCGAAGGACATGCCGGTTCATCGCATGGTGTTCCACGAGATCACTGCTCCCGCGATTCGCGAAGCGTTTGCCAATCCGCGAGAACTCGATCAGTTGCTTGTCGATGCACAGGAAACGCGTCGACTTCTTGATCGACTTGCTGGCTATGACCTTTCGCAGGTTCTTTGGAAGAAGGTCAATCGCGGTCTCTCCGCCGGTCGAGTGCAAAGTGTTGCCACACGACTTGTTGTGGAACGTGAGCGCGAGATCATGGCGTTCGTCTCCGCCGACTGGTGGGACATCAAAGGTGTCTTTGCTGCGTCATCGGAACCGATTCCGTTTGGCGCCAAGCTCATTGCCCTCGATGGCGTGCGTGTCGCAACGGGAAATGATTTCAACGACGACGGCGCATTAACTCGCGACGATCGCGTCGTTCTCAATGAAGAAACGGTGACGACACTCGCTGCGGAATTGCAGACCGCTCCGTTCTCGGTGCGCAGCGTTGAATCAAAGCCGTATCGCAAGCGACCTTTTGCTCCGTTTACGACGTCGACGCTGCAGCAGGTCGCTGGTCGTCGTTTGAAAGTGTCGGCCAAGCAGGTCATGTCGATGGCCCAAAGCCTGTATCAGTCGGGCTACATCACCTACATGCGAACGGATTCAACGAATCTTTCTGCTGCCGCGGTTGCTGCTGCGAAACATGAAATCACCGAGCGGTACGGCGCTTCAGCAATTGAAGGCAAGCCACGCACGTGGGGCAAGAAGGCCGCAAACGCACAAGAAGCGCA
>JALQSZ010000314.1 GCA_023264135.1 Acidimicrobiales bacterium | reverse complement strand
CACCGTCATCGACTCACGAAGGTTGAGAAACTGAGGCGTCATCATCCGCCCGGCCGATTCTTCCGGATAACCCAACAGCGCCGCCGTCATGGCGCGCTCTTGCTGACTGAGACCGGAAAGGGCCCGGTTGGCCACCTTGGCGGGCAACTCACCCACGAGTCGTGCCCGATCGTCGGGGTCCATGTCCTCGATGATCTGATGGAACCGGTCGTCCCGGAGTCCTTCCAGGACCTCTTGTTGGTGGATGGGATCGAGTTGTTCGAACACCGCGATCGCACGGTCACGATCGAGCAGTCGAAACGGCACCGCTTTGTGTTCTGCCTCGAGACGGCCCAGTTCCTCGGCGATCACCAACACTGTTGATTCCGACAGCCACTTGGACAACGACCGGAGGTCCCGTGATTGGATCAACATGGTCAGCTCGATCATCGTGGTCACCTCCTTTTCGCGACACCCCGCAGCACTACTGAACGTTGGCACCTAGGGCGAACCACCATCCCCACAATAAGTCCATGGTCAGCCAGCGTGTCGACAGATCAAGGTGATTTCATGTCCTGTACATTTTGGACCGATGAGACCCTACCCGGTCTCGGACATCGAGTCGAAACGATTTTCGATCAGCGCGGCCAACTGAACCCTCGCCCGGGCGACTCGACTTTGAATCGTACCGATGGGATGACCGAGCACATCGGAAGCCTCGGCATAAGTCAAACCGAGGACCTTCACGAGAACGAATGCCTGACGAAAGTCCTCTGGTACCTCCCGCATCAACTCGGACAGCGCCAATTCTTCGACGAAATCCCCTGGAGCGACGATCGTGCCTGCTTGGACTGATGCCAGCTCACCAGCCGACCGTATCCGAGTGATCTCATCCAAGCACGCCCGCCGCGAGATGGACAACAGCCAGGACCTACCGGCCGATGCGCCGGTGAACGAGTCCAAGCCCTTGAATGCCCTCAGAAAGGTCTCCTGTGCCACATCATCGACGTCGATCCCGGGACCGGTGAACCAATGACAGAACCGACGCACATCGCCCTCGGTCGAACGCACCACCCTCGAAAACGCCCCACGATCGCCGTCCTTGGCCAAAAGCAAGTCGTATGACACGTCGTCCATCCAAGAAAACGATACCGACATTCGAGGGCACGTCCGGGAACAAAATACCCCGATCGAGCGTCTGTATGAATATGAAAGCACAGTCGACCCCCACAACCGACGGCGAACGACCCAAGCCCCTCATCACGGTGTCTCCCCTCACCAGACTCGCTCTCGCGGTGGTCGCGGTGTTTCTGGCCACGGTGTATTTCGGCCAGGCCAACGCAGACAACCACTCGAATATCTCGGGGGGATCGGACGAAGCGACCTCGACCGACCCGAACGCCCCAATGAAGAGGGTGCTCGTTTCCGATCCAGCCAACACCGCGCTCGTGCGCGAGATCGCCGGCGGAAGAATGCTCGTGGAAAGCATCATCCCACCGGGCGCGAACGGTCACACCTACGAACCGGTCCCGGGAGACGCGATCAAGGCCGCGACCGCCGATATGTTCATCGAGAATGGCCTGGAGTTGAACACGTCAGTGACCAAGTTTGTGCGGGCGAATTACCGATCCGGGACGCCCGAGGTCAACCTCTCCGAAACCGTCGCCCCGGCGGAGATCATCGCATCGGATTCAGAAGAGCAGATCGCTTCACATGGTCACGCCCATGCGTTCAATGCGCATCTTTGGGTGGACCCCAACTACGCAATCGCGTACGCGCGACGAATCGGTGATGCCCTCTCACGGATAGACACTACGAATGCCGATTTTTACCGTGAACGCGCAGCCAATCTCATCGACCGACTCGAGGTGCTCGACCAGCGATTCAGGATCGCCATCGCCTCGATTCCGGAACGGTCGCGAAAACTCGTCGTTTATCACGACAGTTGGTCCTATTTCGGAAGGCGTTACGGAATTCCCATCGTCGGAGCCATACAACCGGTCTCATTCGCCGAGCCATCCGCGAACGAAATACGGCGAATGATCGATCAGATCAGGGATGAGACGGTGCCTGCTTTTTTTGGCAGTGAAGTGTTTCCAAATGATGTGCTTGAGGCGATCTCGACAGAAACCGGGGCACGTTACTTCTCGGACCTTTCGGACGAGCAACTCCCCGGGGAGCCAGGCAC
>JALQSZ010000313.1 GCA_023264135.1 Acidimicrobiales bacterium | reverse complement strand
CATCGTTCTGCATTGCGACAGGGAGCTTCTCAAGTTCCCCAAATAATGAAGCGCTCATCATGCAATGGGACGGAACCTCATGGTCGGTCCTCGCCACTCCAAACCTTGGCTCGCCCAACACCTCGCTGCGTTCAGTCTCTTGTGTGACCGACTACACCTGTCATGCGGGTGGCCTGCACTCGGCCAACAGCACCGTGCAATCACTCATGGTGTCGCTCAGCGGACCAGTACCTCCGGCTCCAACCGACCCTGCGGTCCCCGATTCACCAGCCGTCCCCACATTCACGGGTTAAACGCGATTGGGTGACCATCGTCGTTCGCACTGAATGACTGCGCAATTAGCGCGCGAACGTGATCGGGATTCGAATGTTCGCGTCGTCGTCTTGAAGCGACGCGTCGTTCACGGTGATCACACAGTCGCCGTGGTCGGCATCACAAATGCCATTGCCAACTTGACCCACAACAATCTGGAGCTCGAGCGAACCCGAACCGGTTGGATCGGGCTGCAAGATTTTTCCGGTCACGAGATTGCATGCGGCAGAACTTCCCCGCCCACCTTCGGCGCATTGCACAACATTCACGACTTTGCCGGGAAGAAATCCTTTCCACGACACCCGAACAGTTTGACCATTTCGCAGATTGGTCGAGGGCGTGACCGTTGCCTCTCGTGAACCCATCGACGGTGTCGTCAGTTCGACCGATGCGGTTTTCGTCGGGTCCGCTTCGAAGGTCATGGTTGCAATGCCATCTTGCTGATCAGTCGGCAGTTGGACGATCGCCGCAGTATCGGCTTTCAAATAGCCCTTCCAAAAATCCAGTGTTGCTTTCGCAGTTATTGGAAATGCTTTCGAGTCACGAAGCACGTAGGTCGTGTGGTCGCCGCCGAGCACCGTGAAGAGTCCCTTTGGTGTTCTCGCGTTGTTGAAAATGCGGCGACCTTCATCGATCGGAATCAACGTGTCGTTTTCGCCATGGACGATGAGCAACGGAGGAGTCTGCGTCCAATCAAATGTTCCGCCGGGGAACAACTGCGAGGTGCCAGCGATGATGATCGCAGCATCAACACGACTGTCGTGGCAACAAGATTGGCCGATGATTCCCGCGGTCGTGATCCCGCCGTTTGAATGTCCGGCAACGCCAACGCGCTCTGCATCAATCATTCCAGCGAGCGCGCGACCTTCAGCCGTTGACGACAACCGAATCGCCTCGGTAATTACCGCCGATACGTCACCTGGTTGGTTGGAAACATCGCCAGCATCGGCTCCGCCCGGTGCGTCTTGATTGCTCAACGGAAACGCAGGAGCGGCAACAACAAACCCTGCCGATGCCCACGAAGAAAGAAGATCGCCGTACATCGCTGGAGAGGCTCCGAGCCCGTGAGAAAAGACGATGAGTGGAAAGGGACCTGATCCGGTGGCGGGCGGTGCATCGAACTGTGGCGAAGGGTCTGCGATCGAAGCGAAATCATCATCACGTGCCGACTCGGCATTTGGAGCCACCGCTGGATACCAAACTCTCACCGGCAATGTCCGAGAAGGTTTACCCGATTGCGCAGCATTTGCCGGCGTTGGTCGTGAGGAATCGACAACGGTGAACGATGTGATGCCGACTGGATAGGTAGCGGCACCGGCGTTGCTCGCAACTGCATCTTTCGTTCCGCTTCCAGAGGAGGAACACGACGTCGCCGCGACGACAACAAGACACACAAGCGCGCTCAATACCTTTGCCGCCATCGGAATTTCACGAATCGGTCGCACGGGATGACTCTATAGCGCGTGCAGCGACCACAATGGTGGGGTGAGCAGCACTGGCGTCGGGTACGCAGCAGCAGTTGCACTTGCGGCGATCTTTGCGATTGCTGCAGTGGCCAAGCTTCGCAACCTCGCCGCGACTGAACGTGACTTCATCGGCCTTGGCCTCCCACGAGCGTCGTTCTTCGCGCGATTCGTTCCTCTTGCCGAACTTTCAATCGTGGCACTGCTCCTCATCGTTCCACCCGCTGGTGCAATCGCGGCGCTTATTTCACTCGCGTTCTTCACCACGTTCTTGATCGGGCGTTTACGTGCCGGCGTTCACGCCCCTTGCGCGTGCTTCGGAGCTTCGAAAGCGCAACCGATTTCGGCGCTCAATGTGATCCGCAACCTCTTGTTGATGGCATTGGCGATCGTGAGTCTCGCCACGGA
>JALQSZ010000312.1 GCA_023264135.1 Acidimicrobiales bacterium | reverse complement strand
GTTCAACGTGCTGTGCGTGCAATCGCCAAGTTGTTCGAGAACGCGTCCATCTCGAACTTTCCATCGTGGTGCGGCGATCGCATCGGCGATCGCTTGTGCGTCCTGCGCGGCGGGGATGACGCCAGACATTTCGGCGTCCTTCCATAACGTTGAAAGCGCCGCCGTCGCAGGATTGAAGCGACCACCGGAAACTGACTGCCAGTACGCAGTCTCAGTAAGAACCTCGAAGAGCTCTGAACTCGCCTTCGCAACTTCGCCTCGCGACCATCGAGAGAATTCGCTCGAAGGGTCAACCGACGACAGCACGTTCTGTAATCGCACCATTTCTTCGATGATGGCCGAGGTGTACGCGTGACCACGCTCTTCTTGGTCTTCGCCGTAGAGCACGAGTTGAAGCTCAACGGCCGTCCCCATGAGGGGCTCATGCCATTCGGCAATTCGAGTCAGTGAATCGCCAGGCGTATTTGTCATCTAGCGAACGTTGACACGAATGATTTCGCGTCTTTGCGGGTAATAGTCAGCGACCGCGAAATGAAGCGTTGGTCGCTCATCCCATAAGACGACGTCGCCCTCGGTCCAGGTCCAACGCAGCGCGAAGTTTGGATTCGTGCAATGGGCTGTAAGGAAATCGAGGATGGCGCGACTTTCCGCCTTCGTCATTTCGTTGATGTGGGAAGTGAACTCGGCATTCACATTGAGGTACTTCTTGCCGGTGACCGGATGAACCTCGACGACGGGATGGTTGGCGCCAGGTACGAGCGCAAGGGTCTTGTCGACAATCTCGTCGCCTGCCTTTGAACGAAAGGACACCTCTTCGCCCAAGTCGTGCCACGCAGTGAGACCATCGAGAGCGGATTTCATGGCGTCACTCAACGCGTCGTACGCGGCGTAGGTGGAAGCGAAGACGGTGTCACCCCCGCGGTCGGGACGTTCGACCATACGGAGACAACCGAAGACCGGTGGCTCTGGGTCCCAGCTGACATCGGTATGCCATTTGTCTTGAAACGGCGGATGGTCGACATCGTCGACGATGTGTCCGGCCTTGAACTCCGACGCGCCAAGGGCTCGTGCGATCGGATGGAAGTAGGGGTCTCCGAAATTGAGCGTGAATGCAACCTGTTGTTGATCGGTCATCGCCCCCTGGCCCGGGAATATGAGCACCAAATGCTCGGCAATTGCCGCCTTGATGGCGTCGATGTCGGCGGCAGTCGCGGCGGTGAGGTCGATGTCCTCGACGATGGCGCCGAGATGACCGGCAACAGGTGAGATGTTCATGGTTCGAGAGTAATAAACATCACTGTGTTCGGGACAGAATTGAGCGTGACGTGTCGCTCGACTGTCCAACCCCGGCGTTCGTAGTAGGCGGCTTCGTGTTCGGTGACGAGTCGAAGGCGTTGAAACCCGAGATCACGCGCGTGTTCGATCACAAATGAAAGAAGCGCTTCGCCGACGCCTTGGCGCCGAAACGACGGATCAACGACGAGCCCAGCAAACCACGGACCTTCGAGATCGACAGCGTCGCTGGGTTCGACCTCGCCGTTTGCTACCAGCATCGCCACACCAAGAACGTTTTCAGCATCGTCAATGGCGAACCATGCGAAACGCATATCGTCCGGATGTTCAGGGTCCCAGCGATTGTGCGTTAGGTCGTAGACGTACTTTTCAAACGGCCATGTTGGATAGAGATGGCTCCAGGATTCGTATTGGAGTCGAGCGATTCTGTCCGACGCTTCTGGACGAGTCGCTGACGGCTCGAATCTGACCTGCATTGCGCTCTAGTTCTCGCCCAGCCAGATTGCGGCGCGGTCAAGAAGCCAAATGCTCACGTTGTGACACGTATCAAGAACGTCACACATTTGTTCTTGTCCGAGGTAGATGCGATCGAGTCCGACTTCAATGCGGGAGACGATTGTGAGGCTTCGTTCGGCTGCATCTGTGACTGAAGCGAACGAGTCAATGGCCGAAACTTCGAGCGGCAGTTCGATGCCACCCATCCCCGCGAGCTCTGTTGCCAATACGAGGAGATCAGGGGGAAGGCGCAATGGTGGAAGAGTCCAGGTGAAGGCGAGAGGAAATGAGAAGCCTTCGATCGGGTCGTCACCTTCGGGAATCTCGAGCATCTTGTCTTCGAACCCGAGCATGATGCGCGGGTCGACTTCGAGAGATAAGTGAAGATCAAGCGG
>JALQSZ010000311.1 GCA_023264135.1 Acidimicrobiales bacterium | reverse complement strand
CCGTCGCTCCGATGCGCTCGAGTTCATTTAGAAGCATTGCGATGTTCGCTGCTGAATCGCTCGGTTCGCCGGCATAACGAGCGGAACGAACGCCGGGAGCACCACCGAGTGCTTCCACTTCGAGTCCTGTGTCATCGGCGAGTGCTGCCGATCCTGTTGCATCGGCGATGGCAACTGCTTTGAGGCGCGCATTGCCTTCGAGTGTGTCGGCGTTTTCGTCGACGTCGGGAATCTCGCTTGGTCGAGGCTCAAGGATGATTCCGCATGACGCGAGAATCTCGTTGATCTCGCGAACTTTGTCGGGATTCGCGCTCGCACAGACCAAGCGTCGACCGACCATGGTGTTCAGTCCCGACGTGTGGGCGGATCGGCGAGAAGCAGCTTCTGCATCGTGAAGAGTTCACGAATGCCACCCTCGGCGAGACCAAGCAGCTCGTCTAGTTCACCGCGACTGAAGCTCATTCCTTCTGCAGTTCCCTGAACTTCGAGAAAGCGACCGCTTTCAGTCATTACGACGTTCATGTCGACTTCAGCAGCGGAATCTTCGACGTACGGAAGATCAAGCACTGGCGCTCCGTCGACGATGCCTACCGAAATCGCGGCGCATGCCTCGGTGAGCGGGTGTTTCGGAATGCTTCCGGCTTGCACGACTCGTGTGAGGGCATCGTGCAGCGCGACGTAGCCACCAGTGATCGAGGCGGTGCGAGTGCCTCCGTCGGCCTGAAGGACATCGCAATCGACGACAACCTGGCGTTCGCCGAGTGCTTCCATATCGCAGACGCCTCGAAGCGAACGTCCGATGAGTCGCTGAATCTCATGTGTCCGCCCCGATGGCGAACCTTTGCTCACTTCGCGGCGAACGCGCTCAGGCGACGCGCCGGGAAGCATCGAGTACTCAGCGGTGACCCAGCCCTTGCCAGAACCCTTCATCCATCGCGGAACGCTTTCGTCGATTGATGCGGTGCATAAGACAATGGTGCGGCCGAATCGAATCAGCGCGGATCCGGTGGCGGCATCGGTGAAGTCGCGTTCGATGGTGATGTCGCGAAGTTCATCTGGGCGTCGGCCGTCTGGTCTCACAGTTGGTACCTCTCGTGGGGGAAGCGAGTGCAACTGCAGCACCGTAGGCCGATTCTTCAGTGCGAGCGTGCATCGGTACTCGCGCCGTTCCATGCGAGAATGGGCAAATGCGCATTCCTGCGAGCGTCGATTATGCGATCCGAGCCATGGCGGAACTCGCCAGCGCTGGCGATCGCACAGTGACCGCCGAGGAACTCGCCAAGGCTCAGGGCATTCCCCTCAAGTTCCTTCGAGGGATCATGACTGAACTCAAACGGTCTCGTCTCGTGAGCAGCCAACGCGGCCCAGACGGTGGTTTTGCACTGACTCGACCCGCAAACGAAATTTCGCTTGCCGATATTTTTCGAGCCATCGACGGGCCACTCGCAACGGTGCGCGATCAGAGCCTTAGTTCGATGTCGCATACCGGCGCGGCGGCGGAACTCCCAACCGTATGGATGGCCGTTCGCGCAAGTTTGCGACGAGTACTTGAAGTCGTCACGATCGCTGATCTTGCCGACGGAGCATTGCCGTCTGCTGTAGCGGAACTCGCATCTGAATATCGCTCTGAAACCGAATCTCGTCACGCGTAACCACGCGCGATGAAACTGGCTCTTCAGTCGATAAACCCACGCTCGCGCAGGTAGGCGATGATCGTGTCAGCCGCGTCTTCCGGAGGAAGCGTCGTGGTGTCGACCGTAAGTTCCGGATCTTCAGGAGCCTCGTAGGGCGAATCAATACCTGTGAAGTTCGCCAACTCGCCGCGTCGGGCTTTGAGGTAGAGACCCTTTGGATCGCGTTGTTCGGCAACTTCAATCGGCGTATTCACATACACCTCAATGAACTCGCCATCTTCGAGTCGTTCACGGGCCATGCGTCGCTCGGCGATGAACGGTGAGATAAACGACACGAGAACGATGAGTCCAGCGTCGACCATGAGGCCAGACACTTCAGAAACGCGCCGGATGTTCTCGACGCGATCGGCGTCGGTGAAACCGAGGTCTTTGTTGATCTCTTTACGAACCTCGTCGGCGTTGAAGTGAACGCAAGAAAGCTCCCTTGCGAGAGCTTCTGCCAGTGTTGTCTTGCCTGCGCCGGGTAACCCGCAAATCAAAATTCTCATAGTGTGCTCCGTGGT
>JALQSZ010000310.1 GCA_023264135.1 Acidimicrobiales bacterium | reverse complement strand
AACATCGACCACGGATCGAGTCGAGTGACCACGCGCTGCACCTGACGGGCCTTCACTGCCTTCCCCTTAGCCCTCGACGCCGCATCGGGCGGTGGTGGCGGGGCCGAAGCAGTCGGGGGCGCCGAGATGGTGACTCCGGGCGTCTGGTCGACGGTCATCGTCGAAGTGTACGCACCGCAACACCTGAGCGACGACAGGGTCACCATTGCCGACGGGCCCGAGCGGTGGCCCGCTCGTCGCCAAGTCGGACCACAACCTCGACCTCAGATCCTTGGACGATGAACGACTCGAGTACTGCTCCGTTCGCTTCGGTCACCGAGCCGGCAACGTCTTCGCCTTCGGTTGCCCCCGCGAGTGCAGCCGCATCGGCCGCTGACTGTGCCCGAGCTCGTCGATCAACCTGCAGGCCGAGTCGGACAACGAGGAGGCCGATCAGCATCACGATCGCAAGCACGAACGCCGCCATCGGAACGATTTGTCCTCGTTCGCCGCGACCGCACGCGCGATGGCCATCTTCGTCTTGGCCAACGTTGTCTCGGACCCACGCGCGCCAGACCCATTGGGCCATCGCGTCCTCCCCTCTTGCGGATCAGTGATCCGTTCTGGCTCACGACCAACGGGGGTCGCGATCAGTCAGTGGGAGAAGTGATGGGGACGATGGTCTTCGTCAAGGTGCCGCGTCAGCGGACGCAACTTTTTGGCGAGAGGAAGTTCAGTCCTCTTCGGTACCAAGTACCGGCGCGACCGATGCAACGGTTTCGCCGTCGGCAACGTTCATGACTTTGACACCAGTGGCGTCGCGACCCTGTGAAGAGATTTCGCGAACTTCCATGCGGATCACGGTGCCGACACTGTTGATCACGAAAATTTCGTCGTCGATGCCGACCATGAAGGCCGCAACCACGGAGCCCTTCTTTTCGTTGATCTTGATGCCGCGCACACCCTGGCCGCCTCGGCCCTGACGATTGAACTTGTCGAACTGCGTGCGCTTTCCGTAACCACCGTCGGTCACGATGAGGATTGCTGCGTCGTCACGAGTGACATCGCAAGACACCACTTCGTCGCCTGCACGCATCTTCATGCCACGAACGCCGGCCGCAGCGCGACCCATTGCACGAACTTCGTCTTCGGCAAAGCGGATGGCCTGACCCGCTTTCGACACCATGAGGATGTCGTCGCCACCATTGGTGGGGATGACGCGAACGAGTTCATCGCCGTCTTTGAGATTGATGGCAATGATGCCGGCACGAAGTGACGAGTCGTATTCGGTGAACTTGGTCTTCTTGACCTGACCGTTCTTGGTGCAGAAGAAGAGGAACTTGTTCGACTCGTAATCGCGAGTGTCGATGATCGCCTGGATCTTTTCGTCCGGCTGCAACGGGAGAAGGTTGACCACTGCGGTTCCGCGAGCGGTGCGTTCCTTCATCGGAATTTCGTGCGCCTTGAGGCGATACACGCGACCGCGAGTTGAGAAGAACAACAGATACGCGTGCGCGGTGGTGTGAATGATGTGCTGGACGTAGTCCTCGTCCTTGAGTTTTGTGCCCGCAACACCACGACCACCGCGGCCCTGCACCTTGAACGCGTCGGAGGACACGGTCTTGATGTAGCCCTTGGCCGACATCGTGACCACAAGATCTTCGTCGTCGATGAGGTCTTCGATATCGAGGTCGCCGACATCGAAGGTGATCTGGCTGCGTCGGGGCTGTCCGTAGGTTTCGCGAACCTTGCCCATTTCTTCAGCGATGACGGCCCGCTTCTTGCCTTCGTCGCCAAGGATGGCTTCGAGTTCCGCGATGGTTTCGCGCAACTTGGCCATTTCTTCTTCGAGTTGCGAACGACCGAGTCGAGTAAGGCGCGACAACTGCATGTCGAGAATGTGCTCGGCCTGTTCGGTCGAGAACTCGAAGGGCGCAGCCATAAGTGCTTCGCGTGCGGCCTGCTTATCGGCCGAAGCGCGAATCGCCGCGATGATTTCGTCGATGAGGTCGAGGGCCTTGAGCAGACCTTCAACAATGTGAGCGCGACGTTGCGCTTCATCGAGGCGGTACTGCGAACGACGAGTGATGACCTCGATCTGATGATCGATGTACGCAACCAGTGCGTCGCGCAGGTTGAGGGTTCGAGGAATGCCGTCGACAAGCGCAACGGTGTTCACCGCAAAGTTTGTTTGCAACGGTGTGCGCTTATAGAGGTTGT
>JALQSZ010000030.1 GCA_023264135.1 Acidimicrobiales bacterium | reverse complement strand
CATCGATCCTGATGGTTTCCCATGACGTCGAGCCCTGATGCCACGAGGAAAGTTGCGTGCGCACCGCATTCTCAAGAGATGGGTCCAGGGCGTCGGAGCCAGGAATCGCTGCGACACATAACGTTCGTCCCGGCGGTGCGTAACTCGGCGCAACATCGCTCATGACCGCGAGGTTCTTCATCGGACCTGACGTCGCGCCATCGAGAAGGATGCGCCGATTGTGAATCGGCGACGCGGTCGCATCGAACCAAATCGCGGCAACGGGGCGAGATCCGGGATCGGGTAGCCCAAGAAGCGCAGAAGCAGTCGGGCCCTGTGTCGCAACGACGAGAGCCCGGCCGGTGTACGTGCTCCCATCCTCGGTCGTGGCCGTTGTTCCGGAGATGGAACGCACTGGATGGTTGTAGTGCAACGTGTCTGGAGGCAGGCCCGAAGCGAGAACGTTTGAAAGGGTTCCCATGCCGCTTGCGGGGACGGCACTGTCGCCGGTGGCAAGCATGCGGAGGATGACGGCAAATCGACGAGACGACACCTCGAGGTTGGGGTCGAGCTGAATGCCGGCGAAGAGGGGTTCAAAGAATCGTTCAATGAAACGTTGCGAGAAACCGAGTAGGGACAGTTCGTCGCGAGTCGATCGATCGGGCCGACGAAGGAGGTCGGGAACGTTTCCACGTCGTACCGATGCAATGAGTTTGAGAAGTCGAAGTTTGTCGGCGATGGAACCGATCGGGGCAACAACTGTGGCTGGGAGATCGCGAGGGCTTCGCAGTGGATCACCCACGGTTCGAAACTCGGTTCCCGTCCAGATCGTTGCGCCGGGCGAAAATCGACGCAGATCGAGATCGTCGAGAGTGAACCATCGGAGCAGTTCGGGATAGGCCGTAAGCAGAATCTGAAAACCGCGGTCGAGAGTGAATCCGTCGACGACATCGGATCGGACTCGTCCGCCGGGGCCATCAGATGCCTCAAGCACTCGGACACGAAGGCCCGCAGCGGTCAAGGTGCGAGCACAGGCCAATCCCGCGAGTCCGGCACCAACAATCACAACGTCGTCATTCACGCGCAGGAGGCTACAGACTTGTTCTTCATTGCGGATGAACCGGCCCTGACCTCTCGTCGGTTGGCGATGAACCTACGCTTAGTTCATGGCTGACAGTGGTTTCGACGGCACCAATGGCTGATCGAGACAGTCGCGGTCGGCGCGTTCTGGGTTCTTCCACCAACAACGAATCGCCCGTTGTCGCTCCAGCCGGTGGACTCTCGTCGCGTCCGGTGACAGGTCGAGGCGCAACTCGGAAGAAGCCGACATCACGCAATGATCGCGGTGGTCCCGACGAGTTTTCCGGAGTCTCGACTCCTCCGAAGCGAAAACGTCGACGACCAAAGCTCCGCACGATCGTCATCGTCGCGATCGCGCTCATCATCCTCATTCCGCTCGGGGCGTTTGTATTTGGGTGGTGGCAGTTTTCCAAAATCCCAACGGTGAATGTGTCTGCGGCGCTGTCTCCACGCGGCGCGAGATCGGGTACGAACTATCTGATTGTTGGTACCGATTCGCGTGCAGGAATCACTGCGAACGATCCGAATGCCGGCGCGTTTCTTTCGGGCGAAGTGTCTGGAGCTCGGACCGACACGATCATGGTGTTGCGAGTTGACGGATCAACGACCCAACTTGCCTCGATTCCACGTGACCTTTGGGTGACCGATCCCGCGACTGGTCAAAAAGGTCGAATCAACTCAACCTTTGCGTCAGGCCCGTCGAATCTCATCAAAGCCGTCGAATCGATTGGGATCCCGGTCGATCAGTATCTCGAAATCAATTTCGTGAGCTTTGGCCGTCTTGTGGATGCGGTTGGTGGCATCACGATTGACTTCCCGTATCCGGCGAAGGACGACCATTCGGGGTTGGTAATCACAAAGGCGGGTCCCAATCACCTCAACGGCACCGAAGCGCTGGCGTATGTGCGCAGCCGGTATTACACCGAACTCGTCGATGGGAAATGGCGAGTTGATGGCACGGCTGATATCGGAAGAACAGAACGTCAACGGGCGTTTCTCACATCGCTCATGCACCAGGTCGCTGGCGAACGGAATCCGTTTCACCTCTTTGCGTTACCGGGTTCGTTGGGAGCCGGAATGAAGCGGGGTTCGACGTTCAGTTATTTCGATGCCATCGATTTGGCGTGGACGATGAAGGACGCGTCTCCGGAACCCATCGCTCTGCCTGTGACTCCACGACGTACTTCAGGCGGAGCCGATGTCTTGGAATTGCAACCTGAAGCGAATGCGGTCATTCAAGGATTGGCGTCGTGACCGACAAACGGGTTGTGCGTTAGTCAGAAATAATCAACAACACGTGATCGGGCTTGGTTGCCGCCGATTCAAAGACTTCGAACGCGTTCTCCACGATGGCAACGAGCTCCGGATATTTGCGGAACTGACGGGGATCGAGCTTGCGCATCCGATCAAGGGCGCCGCGTACGTCTTCGTTGTCGAGCCAGCCCTTGTGACCCCAGCCGAACCGCACAAGCAGACGATCGAGCGCGGTTGGATTCAGATGACGTTCGGCAAGGGTGAGGAGTTCACGACCTCGGGCAAGGCGTCGAGATTCGGTGGCGTGCCAACCGAGATGGGGGAGACCCCGGCGAAGCGCATCGGGAGCCTGGATCGAACGTGTGGGTGTGAGCCATGGGGCCATCAGGACTCGGTACCAATCGACCAAGTAGGTGTCCTCACAAGCGCGGTACCAATCCTCCGGTGAGGAAACCACGAGCGATGCCAAGTAGGAGCGAACGACCGGATCGACGCCATCCCAAAGCTGTACGGCACGATCTCTGATGGAGACAAGTCCGTCGGCGCTCAGAAGCCGTGATTCGAAGTCGTGATGAAAACCAATGGAGTCGAGCATCCACGATTGACTCGTTACTGCCATGCTCGCCCTCCTTCACACACAGATGGGCGGCCATTTTCGCGGTCACGAGCCGATCGGGCGCGGATGCTCAGGTCGGAGGACTCAGTAGTTCCACGAGGGCGTCAAGTACCGGCTCGATCGATGGAGTGGGTTGGGCCTCAATCGATTCCATTTCGCAGAAAATGTCGGTGCCGTACGAGCGTCCTTGCAGCGTCATGAGAACCGAACAACTGGGACCACCCTCAAAGCGCACGATGACTTCGAGAAGTCCGAGGTTGCGGTCAACATGGCCGATACCGCCGAGTCCCGCGGCGGCGTCGAGGAGTCGTTGATAGGCCTCGTCCGGAGGCGCATCGACCTGAATCGTGTTGCCATCGTGACTCGCGGCGAGATCCCACCGTTGAGGCATCTGCGGTGAGGGTGCGGCGGCAGGTTCGGGAAATGGAGGCACTCGGCGATCAGGCATCGTCAAGAGTTCTGCAATCACAACCGCATAGGCCTCGGTCAGGAGAGCGGGATCAACATGCGAACGCGAATCGTGAAGAGTCGTTGACACGACATCCGGATGATTCGTCCGCATGAGTTCGTGGAACGCAGAACGAACCTGTTTTTCTGGAGTGCCGGCGACAACTCCGAGGAGCCGACACGCTTCGTCGAGGTTCAACGGTTAGTTCGCCTGAACAGGTGTCGAATAGAACGCGTTGAGGAGCATTGCGAAACGGGAGGGATCGAGAACGCCGGTGAGTTCGCGGGCCGAGTGCATCGAAAGTTGGGCGACGCCGATGTCTACCGTTGTGACGCCGAGACGAGCTGCGGTAACTGGTCCGATCGTGGATCCGCACGGCATGTCATTTCGAGACACAAATGTTTGCAGCGGGATGTTCAGACGCTGGGCTAACGAAACGACGTGCGCAGCGCCGGGTGCATCGGTTCCATAGCGAGCATCAGCATTCCACTTCAGAACAGGACCACCGTCGAGAAACACGAGATGGTCGGGTTCATGACGCTCCGGAAAGTTCGGGTGGGTCGCGTGGGCGCCATCGGCCGAAATGCACATCGACGAGGCAAGCGACGCAAACCATTCGTCGCGTGAGAGTCCCGACGCAGTTGCAATACGTTCAAGGATCGTTGGGAGGAGCTGGCTGGCCGCGCCGGTCGAACTTTGACTCCCAACTTCCTCGTGATCAAACAAACACAGCACCGGCACTTGCGGTGAGTCACTGTTCCGCGCAAGCAGAGCGGTGAGTCCGGCATGACACGACAGCAGATTGTCGAGTCGAGCAGAAGCGAACATCGAGAGGTCCACGCCGAGTCGCGCCGGGGGAGTGAGGTCGTGGGTCATGAGGTCCCAACCTGCGAGCGACTCTGAGCGAACGCCGAGTTGCTCGGCGAGCCACACACGAAAGGTGGAGATCTTCTGGGGCGAGGAACTCCACACCGGCTGCAGATGGCGCTGCGGATCGAGTCGCAGCCCGTCGATAGTGATCGACCGATCGAGGTGGATCGCAAGTTGCGGCACTCGGAGAAGCGGCTGGTCGTATCGGAAGAGCCGAGTCGAGACGCTTCCATCGGAGTCGACCACGCTCACTCGACCGGACAGCCCGAGATCTCGATCAAGCCAAGAATTCAGGAGCGCCCCTCCATAGATTTCGACACCAAGTTGGGCCATACCTGCCGATTGGTGGTCGGGTCGGGGGCGTAGGCGAAGGTTTGGTGAATCGGTGTGGGCTCCGACGATGGTGAAGCCGTTTCGGCAATCGGCGGCTCCGTCGGTTGACCAAGCGACAAGTGCCCCTCCGCGGCGAAGGAAATACCGACCGTCGGCGGTGGGCCAAGGCGCTGATTCCTCCACCATGGTGAAGCCGGCCTCGGCAAGGCGAGCAGCGGCCTCGGCGGCCGCGTGAAAGGGTGAAGGGGAGGCCTGAATGAAGGCACTGAGGTCGTCGAGGTGAGCGCTGGGATCAAGGTCGAGGGAGTCCACGAGCGCGACCCTATCGGGGGCCTCTATGGCTGGTCCTGCAACCGGTTTGCACTCGGTGGGCCGGGCTGAGGGTGTCAGCCTCTTGCTGTGTACAATCTGACCTCCGCTCCGGGGCCAGCGTCGTCCCCATCGTGAGCGTGTCATCCCCCCAGGTCCCGCCTCTTCGAGGTGGGTCTGCCGATCCACGCAACGCAGGAAGACGCATGTCAACACTCCACCCTTCGGGGCTCCCCAGCGCACAGGGTCTCTACGACCCCCGTTTCGAACACGACGCCTGTGGCGTCAACTTTGTCGTTCATATGAAGGGCGAGCGCAGCCACCAGATCGTGCGACACGGTCTCGGCGCGCTTTGCAATATGGACCACCGTGGAGCAGCCGGTGCGGAAGTGAATACGGGCGACGGAGCCGGCATCCTCATTCAGATCCCCGACGCGTTCTTCCGCGCCGTTCTTCCCTTTGATCTTCCAGAAGAAGGTCACTACGCAACCGGTCTCGCATTCCTGTGCGCCGATCGTCCTCACGCCGCTGAAACTCGCTCATCAATCGATGCGATCTTCGCCGACGAAGGCCTTGAAATTCTCGGCTGGCGCGAAGTTCCAGTCGACGACTCCATGATTGGATCGCAGGCGAAGAACGTCGAGCCTTCGTTCTTCCAGCCGTTCATCGTTGGTGAAGGTCTCCATGGTTTGGCCCTCGACCGTCGCGTCTACCTCGCACGCAAGCGTTGCGAGAACGAACTCGGCACCATCACGCAGGGCGGCGTGTATTTCCCATCACTGTCGAGTCGAACCTTTGTGTACAAGGGAATGCTCACAACGACGCAACTCGGTGAGTTCTTTACGGACCTGAACGATCCTCGGGTCGTTTCCGCACTTGCGCTCGTGCATTCGCGTTTCTCGACCAACACGTTCCCTTCCTGGCCGCTTGCTCATCCGTTCCGATTCATCGCGCATAACGGCGAAATCAACACGGTGCAGGGCAACCGCAACTGGATGCGTGCTCGCGAAGCGCTATTGCGTTCTGATCTTCTTCCCGGCGACCTCGATCGGATCTTCCCGATTTGTTCACCGGGTGCATCCGACTCCGCCACCTTCGATGAAGTGCTTGAACTGCTGCACATGGGCGGTTACGAGTTGCCGCATGCAGTGTTGATGATGGTTCCCGAAGCCTGGGAGCACCAGCCATCGATGCCGCGAGCAAAGCGCGATTTCTATCGCTATCACGCGTCCCTTATGGAGCCTTGGGACGGCCCGGCGTCAATCGCGTTCACCGACGGAACCGTGATCGGTGCTGTGCTCGATCGCAACGGTCTGCGTCCGTCGCGCTATTGGGTGACTGCCGATGATCTTGTGATCATGGCCTCCGAGGTAGGTGTGATCGACGTTGATCCTGCACGAGTCGTGCAAAAGGGTCGACTCCGTCCTGGTCGCATGTTCCTTGTCGACACGGCGCAAGGCCGAATCATCGATGATGAGGAAATTAAGACCCACCTCTCGGAACGTCATCCGTACGGTGACTGGCTTGCAGCGAACCAACTCGAACTTCAGTCGCTTGCGTCACAGCCTCACACGCTCATTCCTCATGACGCCGTCGTAAAGCGTCAGCAGTTGTTTGGTTACACCAACGAAGAAATGAAGCTCATCCTTGAGCCAATGGCGAAGAACGGTTTGGAGCCGATTGGTTCCATGGGTACCGACACGCCAATTGCGGTGTTGTCGTCACGTTCACGTCTGCTTTTTGATTACTTCGCGCAGTTGTTTGCTCAGGTGACGAACCCTCCGCTCGACGCAATCCGTGAGGAACTCGTTACCGCCGTGAGCGGAACGCTCGGACCAGAAGGCAACCTGCTCAATCCGCAGCCGTCTTCGTGTCGCCAGATCGTTATTGAGCGTCCAATTCTTGATAACGACGAATTGCGCACACTTGTGCATATCGCCGATCACGAAGGCGCATCCGACTTCCGCACGGTCGTCATTCCGTGTCTGTATCCGGTAGCCGCCGGGGGAGAAGGCCTGGCGAAGGCGCTCGAAAACGTTCGTCGACTTGCTTCTGACGCAATTGAAGCTGGCGCAACCATGCTCGTGCTTTCCGACCGTGGGGCCGACGCCGAGATGGCGCCGATTCCCTCGCTGCTCTTCACGAGCGCGGTGCATCACCACCTCATTCGAGAAAAGACTCGCACTCGAGTTGGTCTCATCGTCGAAGCGGGCGATGCACGCGAAGTGCATCACATGTGTCTTCTCATCGGATACGGAGCTGCGGCAATCAACCCGTATCTCGCATTCGAGACGATCGAAGACCTCATTGCTGAAGGCCGTTCGGAGATGCACGACCCGATCAAGGCAATCGCGAACTACATCAAGTCATCGAGCAAGGGCGTGCTCAAAGTGATGTCCAAGATGGGCATCTCTACCGTGGCGTCCTACACCGGTGCACAGATTTTCGAAGCCGTGGGCTTGTCCCATGAACTTGTCGATGAATACTTCAGCGGCACAGTGAGCCGGCTCGGCGGAATCGGTTTGAACGAGATCGCCGACGAAGTTGCCATGCGTCATCGTTTGGCGAACCCGGCAAATCCGACGCAACGCGCCCATCGTTCACTTGAGGTGGGTGGCGAGTACCAATGGCGTCGAGAAGGTGAGTATCACCTTTTCAATCCTGAAACTGTCTACAAGTTGCAGCATTCGACGCGGTCTGGCCGCTACGACGTGTTCAAGGAATACACGGCTCGTGTTGACGATCAGTCGAAGAACCTTGCGACCCTTCGTGGACTTTTTGATCTGCGCGTTGGAGTGCGACCAGCAGTCCCGATCGACGAGGTCGAACCTGTTTCTGCCATCGTGAAGCGATTCTCCACCGGCGCAATGTCCTACGGATCGATTTCTGCAGAAGCGCACGAGAACCTCGCAATTGCGATGAATCGCCTCGGCGGAAAATCCAACACTGGTGAAGGTGGCGAGGACGCAGAGCGTTTCATTCCTTTGCCGAATGGCGATTCACGCCGATCTGCGATCAAGCAGGTGGCCTCTGGCCGCTTTGGTGTCACGAGTGACTATCTCGTGAACGCAGATGACCTGCAGATCAAGATGGCGCAGGGCGCCAAGCCTGGCGAAGGCGGTCAGCTTCCCGGTCACAAGGTGTATCCGTGGGTGGCGAAGACTCGTCATTCGACTCCAGGTGTCGGACTCATTTCGCCGCCACCGCATCACGACATCTATTCGATCGAGGATCTGGCTCAGCTCATCCACGACCTCAAGAACGCCAACAATGAAGCGCGAGTGCATGTGAAGCTCGTGTCGGAAGTCGGCGTCGGCACGGTTGCAGCGGGTGTCTCGAAGGCGCACGCCGATGTGGTGCTCATTTCCGGCCACGACGGCGGAACTGGTGCCTCTCCATTGACCTCGCTGAAGCATGCCGGAGCCCCATGGGAACTCGGCCTTGCGGAAACCCAGCAAACCCTTCTTCTCAACAATCTCCGCGATCGCATCGTCGTGCAGGTCGACGGTCAGTTGAAGACCGGTCGCGACGTTGTAATTGCCGCGCTTCTCGGCGCCGAAGAGTTTGGTTTTGCCACGGCACCCCTCGTCGTTTCGGGCTGCATCATGATGCGCGTCTGCCATCTCGACACCTGCCCCGTCGGTGTGGCAACCCAGAATCCGGTGCTGCGCGAGCGGTTCTCGGGCAAGCCCGAGTTCGTCGAGAACTTCTTCGAATTCATTGCTGAAGAAGTTCGTGAGTTACTCGCTGCGCTTGGTTTCCGCACTCTTGACGAAGCGATCGGTCAGGTGGAGTTCATTGATGCAAAGGACGCCATCGACCACTGGAAGGCATCTGGTCTCGATCTGTCGCCGATCCTCCATCTTCCCGAAATTGCCGAAGGCGCAAGCCGTCGATGCATTACGACGCAAGACCACGGTCTCGACCTTGCGCTCGACAACGAACTGATTCGCCAAGCTGCACCCGCTCTTGATCGTCGTGAACGAGTCGAGATTGCTTCGCCAATTCGAAACGTCAATCGCACAGTAGGAACGATGCTCGGTGCCGAACTGACTCGTCGCTTTGGTGGCGAGGGCTTACCCGACGACACCATCACCATTGCTTTTGAAGGTTCTGCCGGCCAGAGCTTCGGTGCATTCCTTCCGAAGGGCATCACGCTTCGTTTGGAAGGCGATGCGAACGACTACACGGGTAAGGGACTCTCTGGCGGTCGCATTGTCGTGCGTCCATCGAAGAGCGCCCCATTTGCAGCAGAAGACAACATCATTGCGGGCAACGTTGTTCTCTACGGAGCAACGCAGGGAGAGATGTTCCTGCGTGGCATCGTCGGTGAGCGTTTCTGTGTTCGAAACAGCGGCGCAATCGCTGTCGTCGAAGGCGTCGGCGATCACGGTTGCGAATACATGACCGGAGGACGAGTGGTTGTGCTCGGTCCGACTGGACGCAACTTTGGTGCTGGCATGAGCGGGGGCATCGCTTTTGTGTATGACCCCGACAACACCTTCTTGCTTCGAGTCAATCCAGAGATGATCGATCTCGATCGTCCTGATGCAGACGATCTCGAATGGTTGCGTGACCGGATCGAAAAACATCGTCACGAAACTGGTTCCGTAGTCGCGGAAGCGATGCTGGGTTCCTGGTCTGACACCGGATCGAAATTCGTGAAGGTGATGCCGAAAGATTTCAAGCGTGTACTCGAAGCCGAGCGCAAGGCGCTTGCTGAAGGTACCGATCCCATCGATGCGGTCATGGCCGCAGCGCGAGGGTGAGAGGACAACGTCATGGGTGATTCAACCGGTTTCATGAAACATGCTCGTCAACTTCCGTCACGACGTGAAGTTCCCGTGCGCCTTCGCGACTGGAAAGAGGTCTACGAAGACTTCCCGATCGCGTCGGTACGCGAACAGGCCAGCCGTTGTATGGATTGCGGCATCCCGTTCTGCAATAACGGTTGTCCGTTGGGAAATCTCATTCCAGATTGGAACGATCTGGTTTTCCGCGATCGCTGGCGCGATGCGATCGATCGTCTCCATGCCACGAACAACTTCCCCGAATTCACTGGCCGTCTTTGTCCGGCGCCATGTGAAGCTGCTTGCGTGGTCGGAATCAATCGAGATCCAGTCACGATCAAACAGGTTGAAGTTGAAATCATTGATCGCGCATGGTCCGAGGGCTGGATCGAACCACAGCGTTCGGCGTTGCGCACTGGACGTTCGGTCGCGGTGGTTGGCTCTGGTCCCGCCGGACTCGCTACAGCGCAGCAATTGGCGCGTGCCGGACACGATGTCGTGGTGTTTGAGCGAGCCGATCGTCCAGGCGGCTTGCTTCGTTACGGCATCCCCGAATTCAAGATGGAAAAGCAGCACCTCGACCGTCGTCTCGGTCAACTTGAAGCCGAGGGTGTTGAATTCCGCTGCAATGTGAACGTCGGTGTCGACATCACCGGCGAGCAATTGCGTGAGCAGTTCGACGCTGTGGTGCTTGCTGGGGGAGCGACAGCAGCTCGAGATCTCAACATTCCGGGACGTGAGTTCGTCGGTATCCACCAAGCGATGGAATTCCTTCCTCTGGCCAATCGCGTGCAGGAAGGCGACCTCGATCGCAGTCCGATCAATGCCGAAGGTAAGCGCGTAGTCATTATCGGCGGTGGCGATACCGGCGCTGATTGCCTCGGCACTTCACATCGTCAGGGTGCGGTTTCGGTTCATCAGTTCGAGATCATGCCCCGACCTTCAGAGTCGCGGCCCTCAGAGAATCCTTGGCCGACCTGGCCCATCGTGTACCGCACCTCCTCAGCGCACGAGGAAGGTGGTGAACGGGTCTATGCCGTCAACACCCTCGAGTTCCTTGGTGATGCGGACGGGAACCTTCGTGGCCTTCGAGCCGTCGAAGTTGCGTCGGAGATTGTCGACGGTCGTCCGACGTTCGTGCCGGTGGAGGGCTCCGAGTTCGAACTCGAATGTGAGCTTGTCTTCTTGGCCATGGGCTTCGTCGGGCCCGAACCCGGTGGCGTCCTCGAACAACTCGGCGTAGAGCTCGATGGCCGAGGAAATGTTGCCCGCGATGATTCATGGTCAACCAATGTCGACGGTGTGTTTGTCGCCGGCGATATGGGTCGCGGCCAGAGCCTCATTGTGTGGGCGATCGCCGAGGGCCGCTCCGCCGCGGCTGCGGTCGACACGTGGTTGATGGGTGAGACCATGCTTCCGTCTCCGATAGAGCCAACGGCTGCACCTTTGCGATAAGTCAGAAACGCACCCAGCACGCGAAGAGGCCCCCGTCAGTGACGGGGGCCTCTTGCGGTCAATCAACGACTTCAAGCAGCGACAGGATCGCCGTTCAGTTGCTTGTAGGCGTAACCAATAGCGATTTCGGTCACACCAATCGCAAGACCGCAGGTCACGATATTTATGAGGACGACCACGATTGCAAAGACAAGGACGTCGCCCG
>JALQSZ010000309.1 GCA_023264135.1 Acidimicrobiales bacterium | reverse complement strand
GTCCGCGTTTCTCGACCCCGACAATTGGTCGCGAATGGATGATTGGTGAGATGGGTCGAGCGGTCACGGGAATCAATCCCGATGGCGTTGTCCAGATCCGTGAGGCCCTTTGGCGAGCCTCCACCAATCGCTCCACGCCGATCGAGGAACTCGACCGAGTGCGGGTCGTGAGCATCGATGGACTCGTGCTCGAGGTTGAGCCCGAAGAGGGCGCCGCCAAGGACTACCGGGACCGTTCCCCGCGCTCCGATGCCAAGGGAGACAAGGGTTCTCCCGAGGTCGCCGGTGACGAGTCAGGCTCGGTTCAGGACCCCGACTGACGCCGTTTTCCTCCCATTCACTGGGATGTGACATTCGTCGCTTTTTTTCTTGCAATGGACGCGGGCGCGGTTGTACGTTCGCCATCCGGAGCAAGGGGGCAGCACTGCAATGAGTGTTCAGCGGATCGAAGACGATTGGCAGATGAAGGCGGAGTGTCGGGGACCACAGGCCGTGGTCTTCTTCCCGCCCTCACAGTTTGAGCGCAAGGAAGACAAGCTTCAGCGTGAGAACCGGGCCAAGGAAATTTGTATGGAGTGTTCGGTACGCACCGATTGCCTCGACTACGCCGTTTCAATTCGTGAACCGCATGGCATTTGGGGCGGACTGAACGAACTTGAACGAAAGGCCCTGCTCACGCAGCACGCGGTCTGAAGGCCTGCGACGTTGGTTCGGGGGGACCAATGCTCGCTGCAGACCCAGCGTCGGGTCCGGTTCGTCCGGCCCGGCGCTGGGGCATTTTTGCGGTCATGTCACCGGCACGCGACGGCTCCTGAATCGGACTCGCCGGTACGCTTTGGTCGTGGCCGTCTTCCTGTTCTGCATCTTCGTGGTGTTCCCACTCATTGAGTTGGGCGTCGTCATCGCGGTCGCAGACTGGATCGGCATCCTCCCGACAGTTGGCGCTCTTATTGCGATGAGTGCAGTGGGCGTTTGGATGGTGAAACGACAGGGCTTCGCAGTTGTGCGCCGCACTCGGGCGGCGATGAATCGTGGCGAACTCCCGGGCACTGAAATGCTCGACGGTGCCATGTTGGTGATCGCCGGTTTGTTGTGCATCGTCCCCGGATTCATTTCGGGAACCATCGGCCTCCTGTTGCTGATTGGTCCGATTCGTCGTCCCGTTGGTCGTCGACTTGTGCGGCGTTGGACACGAATTGCATCGTTCGTCGGAATGACTCGTCGTCGGCAAGTTGTCGACATCGAATGGATCGGCGATGTCACGCCAACCCGAACCTCGACTGCAGCGCCGATTGAAATCGGCCCGGTTCGTGACTGACGCCAGCGCAACATTCAGCACCGAACCGCCATTGGTGCACGACAAGCCGCAAACGATTTCACCGTTGGTTCGTCGCGTGACCGCCGCGAATCCGAGTCATATGACCGGAGCGGGCACGAACACCTATCTCGTCGGAAACGACGAGGTGCTGGTGATCGATCCTGGTCCCGAGGACGCTGCACATACGAAGGCACTTCTCAAAGCGGCAAAGGGTCGCATCCGCTGGATCATGTGCACGCATACCCATCCAGATCATTCGCCTGGTGTGCCTGCACTGAAAGCGGAAACCGGTGCAGAGGTCATGGCGTGGAGCAATCGCGGTGGTTTGCGTACCGATCGGCGACTTCGTGATGGCGATCAGTTGATCACCGACGAATTCACCATTACTGCGGTGCACACGCCCGGACACGCGGGCAATCACCTGTGTTTCATGCTTGAAGAAGAGCGGCTGCTGTTTTCCGGTGATCACATCATGCAGGGCTCAACAGTGGTGATTACGCCACCCGATGGCGATATGGGTGCCTATCTCGAATCGCTCGCGAAAGTTCGAGCACTGAATCTCAACGCAATCGCTCCCGCGCATGGGCACATCATCACCGATCCCAATACCGTGATCGATTGGTACACGGCGCATCGACTTGAACGTGAAGCGCAACTGCACGGGTTGTTGTTGGAAATGGGAAGCGCGCGTATCGCGGAACTCGTTGAGGCTGCCTACGTTCCGCTCGACCCGGTGCTTATCCCGATGGCGAAACGTTCGGTGCATTCGCATCTGCGCAAGCTCGCCGATGAAGGAAAAGTTGAAGGAACCGGCGCCCGCGGTGTGTGGTCAGTGATCTGACACGTTGGACGCGCTCGTTGATTGGGCGTGCTTAGTCCGGCGGA
>JALQSZ010000308.1 GCA_023264135.1 Acidimicrobiales bacterium | reverse complement strand
GGATCGTTCTTTGGACCAGCGGCACAAGCCGGTGTGCCGAACATTGTTGAAGAGAAGGATCTCGCCATCGCGACATCGATGATGGGTGCGACCTGGGGAGCGATGCTCGCAGTAGGCGCTGGGCTCGGTGCGTTGTTCACCGTGGCATTCGGACGAAACGCCGCCTTCCTCGCCGACGCTGGGAGCTTTGTTATCGCCGCACTTCTCATCGTGATGATTCGCGAATCGCTCCAAGCCGAAGGCCCCGTAAAAGTGCATACCGAACGAATGCGGCCATTGCGCGACACCCGCGAAGCACTCGCGCATGCGCGTCGACATCCGGCGATCATGGCGCTCATTGGTTCGCATATCGGTTTTGGCTTTGGGGCTGGCGTCGTGGGCATGTTGGCGGTGCTCGCGACAGTGAAATTTCATGGCAGCGACGGTGCGATCGGTTTGCTTCTCGCCGGTCGTGGAATTGGCGTCGTGATCGGTCCGCTGCTCATCATTCGTTTGGTCAGACGCGGAATTCACGGCGTTCTTCTCGCGTGCGGATTCGCGGCGATCGGCTACGGCGTGATGTATCTCGGAGTCGCGTTTGCTCCCTATCTCGCCCTCGCCGTTCTCGGTGTCACGATCGCTCACATGGGTGGCGGCGCGCAGTGGGCGCTGACGACCTATGGATTGCAGATCCTCACACCCGATGCGCTTCGTGGTCGCATCTTTGCGGCTGATGCCGCGCTCGTGACATTGGCAATGAGTATGTCGTTGTTGTTCGCTGGGGTCATCAGCGGTCTCATCGGTGCATCAACAACGATTGCCATCATTGCGACGGCAAGTTTGTTGTGGGGCATTGTCTTCTTGGTGCTCACTCGAGCACTTCGCTCTGAAGCCGAAGCAGAAGCGAATGCCGCGCACCCGCCTCCGACCGAAGTTCCGCTTGCCTAATTGATTCAGGCAGGAACGACGGTGACAGGAATGCCATTCAACACGGCATTACCAGAAAGCGGATCAAGAAGTTCAGGATCGGTAAGCAGGTTCGAGTTCACGCCCGGACGGCGTGACGCGACCTGTGAACGCGTACCCGGGTAGTCGTGGCCCCAGCCATGCGGCAAACACACAACGCCAGCAGGAACCTCGTCGGTGATCTCCACTGGCGCAGTAAGCGAACCCACGCGTGAAGAGATGATCGCCTCTGATCCTTCGAGCAGCGCCAAGCGCGAGGCATCGTCGGGATGCACCTGCAGCGTGCAGCGAACTTTGCCCTTCACTAAAGCATCGACGTTATGCATCCAGGAATTATTCGACTGCAAGTGTCGACGACCGATGAGCACGAGCCCGTCGGTTTCCATTGGAGTGTGAAGCGTGTCGGCGAGGCGAGCGAGATCGTCGATGATGATCTGCGGTGCAAGTTCAATGGTTCCTGATTCGGTGCGAAGCGCTTCGGGCAAACGAGGTTCAAGAGCGCCGAAGTCGATGCCGTGCGGGTGCTGTTCAAACACATCAATCGAAAGACCGTCGGGTACTGCGCCAAACCAATCACCACGAGATCCAGTGCGAATCATGGTGTCGAGAATGTGATCAATCGATGAACGCGACGGATTGGCTTGCACGATGGCCCGAAGTTCTTCGACGGTGCGGTCGGCAACGGGGGAGTCGGGCGCATCGATCGCCGACTGCAGCGCGCCGTCCAGCAACATCGCATCGATCACACTGGGATCGTCTCCGGCATCTGGTCCGGTGAAGATCAGTGCGAGACGACCAAGGATTTCGTGTTCCTGAATGCAGCTGCTCTCGAACATCGGCGGCGCCCATTGCGCGAAGTTGCGCACGGCCATTCCAATGAAGGCCATCTGGTACTCACTGCGTTCGAGCGCAGTCGGCGGCGGAAGAATCACATTCGCGTGGCGGGTGGTTTCGTTGAGATACGGGTCAACGCTCACCATGAATTCGAGTTCACGCATCGCAGCATCGAGAGCGGCGGAATGAGGTGTCGAGAGAACGGGGTTTCCGGCCACCGTCACCATTGCGCGGATCTGACCTTCGCCGGGTGTCGTGATCTCTTCGGCGAGGCCAGCAACGGGATACTCACTTCGAACCTCGGGATAGCCGCGCACGCGACTGTTGCGCCGACCGATGCGAAAACCTCGTCCGCGACCTTTGCCACGACCGCTTTCATGCGGTGAAAGCGAGAACATCGCTCCACCAGGAGAATCAAGATTGCC
>JALQSZ010000307.1 GCA_023264135.1 Acidimicrobiales bacterium | reverse complement strand
ATGAAACCAAAGTCCTTCGGAGTGGCGAAGTGATCGACGTTTCGAAGCGTGACAAGACGTGCGTTGGGGAGCGCGTCCATGAGCGGATCTGCCGGACCAGCAAAGTCTTTGTCGCCGAGAACAACGAGAACGGGGCAGGAGATCGATTCAAGCAACTCGACAGTTATCGGAGTGCCACCAGTTCGGCGCATGAACGCTGTGAGCGCGAGCGGATCTTGATCCGGTGCTTCTGCTAACTGGACGAAGTACCGAACGATGGGATCATCAGAATCACCGGTGCCGTCGATGGCAGCAGCGATTGACTCGCCAGTTGCGTCTCGCTCGAAAAGGTTTCGCCCGACTCCAGCGACGATGAGTGAGTTGAACCGTTCCGGATGCAGCGCTGCGAGCGTCAGCAGCGTTCGTGCCCCCAACGAAAACCCGATGGCGTCGACGGGTTCGGCGGGAAAGCGATCAAGAAGGTGTTGTTCGAACTCGGCGTAGTCGGCGGGGTCATGAGGTTTCTCCGCCGAGCCAGATCCGAGCACATCGAGCGGAATCGCGTTGCGGCCCATATCGGCGAGGAGATCCACCCAACCGTTGTCGCCCCACGTGCGGGCGGCCGAGGTGGCAAAGCCGGGAACGAGTACGACCGGAGGTGCCATCAGCGCGATCCCTTGTGACGTCGAAGTGCATCTTCGGCCAACGGTGTGAATGTTCCCAAGGCGGTTGCAGTCCAGGTAAGGGTTGCCGCGTGCTCGAGTGCGCCTGAAGACAGCGAGGACCGAAGTGCATCATCGGTGAGGACTGCTGCAATCGATTCGGTGAACTCCCGTGGAGATTGAGCGAGGAGCCCAGAAAGTCCGGGAGCGACGGAATCGCGATGCCCGGCAATATCGGTGGCGACCGAAGGGGTTCCGCATCCTGCGGCTTCGGTGAGCGTCATACCCCAACCTTCCGCAATTGATGCGCTCGCAACAAGCCAAGCTCGGCGGTAGAGAGAAAGAAGTTCTTCGTCGGAAACTCGACCAGCGAGACGAATCCACGAATGCGCGTCGAGAACGGTGATTTGCTCTTCAAGTGCAGGTCTCTCGTAACCGTCGCCGACAATGACAAGTTCGACATTTGGAACCTGCATGCGAACCTCGGCCATCGAGGCGATGAGATCCTCGAACCGTTTCGACGGCATGAGGCGGCCGACGGCAACGACGAGTGGCGTTGAAGATTTCGCGCCTTCGGGATGGAACTTCTCGTCGATGCCCGGAGGAACCACTCGAACCTTTGATGCCGGAAGACCGAGATACTCGATGATCTCGGTGCGACTGGATTCAGAAAGGGTGACGATTGGTGTGCGGCGATAGAGCGGGGGAGCAAGACGATGTTCGAAGAACTTGCCCGCTTTCGCCAAACCTGGTTCCAGCACCATTTCCCACATGTCGCGATGGACATGGTGAATCCAAGTGCTGCGGGGGCCGCGAGCCCACACTGGCGTCAAGAACGGAACGCCATTCCAGATTTCGACAATGCCATCTCGCGGCCCGAGGCTTCCGAGCAATTCACTGATCACCGTCGTAGGAAACACCATGAATCTTCCGTGTTTCCGCACGATTCGGTAGCCATCTCGAGTGCCTTCGTAGGGATGACCTTGTGCGTATGACGTGCGCATGGTGACGTCGAGTCCCGCTTCGGACCACAGCGAGAGAACACGAGCAGCGTGAAGTTCTGAGCCGCCAGCTTCGATGTCGACAAGGTCGCGCCACGCCAAGACGTGAACACGCTCGATGCCTGCCTCTTGGGCGAGTGCAGTGATGTCGCCTAGGGAGGCAGCTGAAGTCATGAGGAAATTAGGAGGGAGGTTGGTGGACGGGATGTCCCGAGTCGAACGCATCGCGCTCGATGATGGGAGCGTCGCGACCGGTGCCTGAGCCCCCGGCGGGAGCCTTTTCCTCGTGATATTCCTCTTCGACGTTGACTTCCCAGACGTCGTAGGCCGAGCCATTCACGATGTTCTCCACGGTCAGCATCGCGGTGTACATCGAGTGGTCTTGATTGTTGTAGCGATGCATGCCGTTACGGCCAACTGGGTGAACATTGGGTGCGCAATCGTCGAGCCACTCGCGCAGACGCTGCACATTGGCTTTGTAACGCTCGTCGTAGAACGGGTAGGCCTTCGGCACACGCACGACATATCCAGCTTCAACCTTGCCTGGTTCGATGAGGCCGATTGCTTCGAGTTC
>JALQSZ010000306.1 GCA_023264135.1 Acidimicrobiales bacterium | reverse complement strand
CAAATCCTGCGGAATCAGTCAAGACCGCGGTCGAACTTTGCAACGCGAGGTCAGTTCGATCGGTGAGCGACGGACCACCATCTGGCAGTTTCGTCTCGCTTGGCAACAACGCGACACCGGGCGCCCAAGCGGAGTTGCGATACACACGAACGCCCGGATTCACGGTGATCGACGCGAGATCAAGTTGCGCATCAAGTACCGACAACAGATCGCTTGGTACCGATGCTCGCGATCGAGCGTAAGGATCGGGGGCGGGAGCAACTGGAACGACGACATACCGCACCGCCATCGGCGACAACAATGCACCGAGTCGCGCAGTTCCGCCGTCGGACGCGGTTTGTAATGCGTGCGCCAAGTTGCTCGTTGCTCCTGAATCTGAGCCTGGCCACTGTTCGGCAATCGTGGGAGTTCCCGCAACCGTGGTTGCAAATGCAAGCGTTCGATTGGGGCCAAGGTCGTCGACCGCTGGCGCGTCGAGTGCCCAACCTTCAAGCGGAAGTGCTGCAGCATCGCCCAGCCACAGCACTCGGTAGGCGCCATCGGTGGAACCGTCGCCCAAGAAGGAAAGCGATCGATTGAAATCGCCGCGCGGCATTTCCCATCGCCCGGAGAACGACGACATGAGCGCCGGTCCGAGTGCACCAAGAAACGCGACCGCGGCCAGCAACGAAAAGATTTGTCGCCACCCGAAGTGGTAATCGGGCAGATCGATCTCGAAGGCCGCCATTCCGAGACCAGCAGCGAGTGCGATTCCCAGTGCAGCGGGGACCAGCAGCATCGATGCAGCTGGCAACGAGGACGTGAGCCAACCTTGGCCAAGCGCCCACGCCAGGCCGAATCCTGTGAGCGCGAGGACCCAGCCCCGAACTGCCCACGAGAGTCGCCAACGACGGGCAATAAAGAGGGGCAACGCAGCGGTGACAAGGAGAAGCCAGCCAAGGATCCCGGTTCCGAATGGGCCGGTGCCGAAACGAAGAACATCGCCCAGTCGAAGCGAGAAACCACCGTTCGACGAAACGCCGACGAGAGAATCCCAACCATCGAGGAATCCGAGACTCCACGGAAGGTGCAGGACCAATGCGACCGCAGCGCCACCGAGACCGACAACGAGGATTCGAACAGTGCCTGCGAATTGACCGGCGAACCAGCCGCCAATCGCAAACGCAATCGATGCACCAGCGACGACAACGATGACCGCTGGATCGATGATCGCAGCAACGGCGACAAACAATCCCACTGCAAGCAACCGATGCACGAGTGGTCGGGTACGAACGCCAGGGCCAGCGTCGTCGCCTCGAGACCCGAACGGCGAGAGTCCACTTGCCAACGCCAATTGCGCAACGACCCACGGAAGAAGCGCGTAGAGAACCAGGGTGCCCCACTGTCCTTGCGCCATCGCATTCGCAGCAATCGGGACAATCAAATACACGACAGATGAAAGCAGTCGCGCTCGTTGCGATGTCACTGGTCGAGTGAGACGCCACATGCCGAGCACACCCAACGGCCAAAGGCCGAGGATGAGCACACCACGAAGCAAACCAATTGCACCAAAGAACACGTAACCGAGAACACCGAGCACACCAAAACCAGTAGGTGCCGGAGCTGTGGATCCAAGACCAACCGATTGGTAACCACTCAGCCATCGATCGAGCATCTGGCTCGGAGGAAGGAACCGAACAAAATCCCCGATCGCAGGAACGCCGTGAAGAATGAGTTCGCGACCACCAGCAACCAAGAACGCGATCATCAATGCCCACACAACAAACGGTGTTGCCGAACGAGCGTCGCGTAAATTGGACATCAGTTCGCGACCACCGGCGGCTGCTTCCGACCGGACGATTCGCTGCCGCATGAATGCGGTGAGGCGCGCGCTTCCTCGCGACTGGAAGGCATGCACTTCACTATCGGGCACGCGTCGGATCGCCGAAAGCGAAGAACGGCGAGTACGAGCGCTCGACGAATTTCGGGAGTTCCATGTCCATGCCGACCAGATGTCGCGCGCTCTTCGGAAATGACCAAGCACAACGGCTTGCACAATTTCCATCAGAGAAAGCACAAACGCTTCAGGCGTTGCTCGAACTCGGGTTCCCCACGTGTCGGAGTTGCGCATAGCCCGCAGACGATGACGAGCCTGCAAACGTCGTCGGTCGTCGAGCGGACGTCGAATGCCAAGTGCTTCGAGGTGCGCAACCCGTGCTGCTGGAGCGACGATGACGCGAG
>JALQSZ010000305.1 GCA_023264135.1 Acidimicrobiales bacterium | reverse complement strand
AACAGGCGCGACGGGTGCAACAGGTGCAACAGGTGCCACTGGAGCAACGGGTGCCGCCGGCACATGTACCCAAGGTGATACCGGACCTCCCGGGCCTGCGGGCCCTCAAGGTGTGGCTGGTCCGCAAGGTTCAACGGGTGCAACAGGGCCACAGGGTGCGACCGGCCTTCAGGGTGCAACCGGACCGCAGGGAGTTGCGGGTCCGCAAGGAACTCAAGGCGTCGCGGGACCACAAGGTCCGCAGGGACCAACCGGCACGTTGCCGGGCTACTGGGGTTCGTTTTGGGATGTGCTGACCCAAACTGCATCCGCGAGTAACAGTCCAACGCCGATGTTGTATCGACAAGCCGATCCGGACTCTTCAGGTGTGTCGATACAAAACGGAAGCGATATCACGATCGCGAATCAAGGCGTCTACAACATCCAGTTCTCGGCACAGCTCGATAAAGACAACAACCAAACCGCCACGGTCGACATTTGGCTGAGTCATAAGCCGGCGGGAGGTTCTTGGGCAAACGTCGATTGGAGCGATACCGAAGTGCCGATTCCCACCGATGTCGATCAAGCGGTTGCTGCGTGGAACTTCGTGGTGTCAGCCGCCGCCGGCGATCAGTTTCGAATTATGTGGTCAACCACGAGTTCGACGCGTTCGCGCATTGCCGCAGTTGCTCCTCGAACGACACCGGCAACAATTCCTGGCATTCCGTCGCTCATTTTGACGGTGGCGCAAGTTCACTAATCGCGTTACGCGGTGGTGACACCGAGCCAATTCGATGACGAAGTGTCGAAGCCGGGAAACACTGAGGCAAGGTTTGTAGTGCGCATCCGTCGGCCCAGCACTTCGGCATAGACCTTGCGGAAATCGTTCACGACTTTGACATCGCCATTGTCGGTGTCGGTCAAGCCTGGCCATGCACCATGCACGCCCGGGTTTACGCCTGCACCCAACACCATCATCACCATGCCGCGACCGTGATCGGTGCCGCCGGAACCATTGATCGCGATGCGACGTCCGAATTCCGTTGTGATGATGACGGTCGTGCGAGCGGCAGCGCCGCCGATGTAATCGAAGAACGCACCGAGTGCGGTGTCGAGACCCGATACCAATTTGTATTGATTGCCCGCGGGGTCAGTCGCGGCACCCATCGCATCGTGTTCATCCCAACCGCCAAGATCAGCGGTCGCGATTTCGATCGGGTAGCCGGCGGCAATGAGTTTGGCGATTGGCCACAACGCACTTCCGAAACCTGTTGGCCAGCCGGTCGGGGCAGCGGAGGTCGCAGCGATCGGTGCAATTTCCGCCACGATGTCGGTGCCGGCCGCAGCTTGGGTGCGCAGAAGATCGGTTGTTGCCGCTGGGTACATTGCTCGGAGCGCAGTTTGTACCTGCGTCGATGATGCTCCGGTTCCTGAGCTGTAGAGCGAAAGGGATTGCAACGACGGCGTCGCGATTGCGGCCGAACCACGCAGCGATGGTTGAAGTCCGTTTCCGATTCCAACTCCGCGCAGTGCGTCTTCGGAAACGCCAGCAGTTGCTGCGAGGTATCGACCGAGCCAACCAGACGTGAGGGTTGGGTCGGTAGCGGAACCTTTGTCCATCATCGCCTGTGCCGAAAAGTGCGAGCGGTTGTTGTTTGGAGAACCGGCAGCGGGAACAAACGCGGCTTGTCCAGCATCGAGCAATGCCTTGATTCGAACTGCACCGGGGTGCAATCCGAATTGGTTGTTGACAGCGAGTGCTGATGCGTCGGGGATCGCAACACCAGGACGCAGCGTTTGGTAGGTGCTGTCGTTGAGTGGGCTGAGAAAGGAAAGTCCATCGGCGGCGCCACGCAAGAAGATGTTGACGATGATGTTGTTCGTTGTTGCTGCGCTCGAGGTGACCGCAGCCCCTGCCCGACCAAAGAAGACAGATGGGCGGAAGTACGCGGTGGCAGCGAGCGCTGTTGCGCCAACTCCAGAAACTGCGAGGAAACGACGACGATCCATCGACCCAAGCAGCGGAACGCCAACCGCTGCGTCGAGATCATCAATTGGTGTGTTTGCAGTGTTCTTGTTCATCGTGATCACCGCATCTGGTTCTGGGGGGTTTGTAAGACGTAGGCGAAGACCGCACGAGCATTCGAGGTTGATCTCCATGCGGTTGCGCTGGTTTGACCAGAAGCCGAGAGGATCGCCGAACGTGCGGTGGGATCAAGCGCTTCGCCGAGAATTGCGATTGCC
>JALQSZ010000304.1:315-2229 GCA_023264135.1 Acidimicrobiales bacterium | reverse complement strand
GGGGAATGGTCAAGCGCGCGATCGGCGGCGTTGAGCGCGACTATCTGCTTTTGGAATACCGCGGCGACGATCGCTTGTATGTACCGAGCGACCAGGTTGACGCGGTCCGACCGTATACAGGTGGAGACTCACCGAGTCTGAGTCGACTTGGTGGCGGCGAATGGCAGAAGAACAAAGCGCGAGTGCGCGAAGCGGTGACGGAAATCGCACAGGAACTTGTCGTTCTTTATCAAAAGCGCATTCACGCTCCTGGCCACGCGTTTGGTCCTGATACGCCGTGGCAAAACGAACTCGAAGAATCCTTTCCCTTTGAACCCACGCCCGATCAGAAGGTCGCGATTGCAGAAGTCAAAGCCGATATGGAAGGCGAGTCGCCGATGGATCGCCTGGTATGTGGCGATGTCGGTTTCGGTAAAACCGAAGTTGCGGTGCGTGCTGTCTTCAAGGCGGTGCAGGACGGCAAGCAAGCCGCCGTTCTCGTCCCAACGACGCTGCTCGCACAACAACATTTGCAAACCTTTAGTGAGCGCTTTGCTGGTTATCCCGTTCGCGTCGAGATGCTGAGCCGCTTTCTCACCAACGCGCAAGCGAAGAAGGTCATCGCTGGTCTTGAATCCGGTGACGTTGATGTTGTGATTGGAACGCATCGACTTCTTGCTGGCGATCTCGCGTTCAAGGACCTCGGATTACTCGTTGTTGATGAAGAGCAACGCTTCGGTGTTTCTCATAAAGAAGCGATCAAGGGCCTCAAAGTCGGCGTCGACGTGCTCACACTTTCTGCGACACCCATTCCGCGCACGCTGGAAATGAGTCTCACGGGTATTCGCGATCTCACGTTGCTCAATACGCCGCCGAGCGAACGACAGCCCATCCTCACCTACGTCGGTGAATACGACGAGCGCGCGGTGGCCGAGTCGATTCGACGCGAGTTGTTGCGAGAAGGCCAAGTGTTTTTTGTGCATAACCGCGTACAAGACATTGAACGAGTTGCATCTCGGCTTCGCGAGCTTGTCCCGGAAGCACGCATCGCGATTGCGCACGGACAAATGGACGAAGGAACACTCGAAAAAGTCGTCCTTGATTTTTGGGAAGGCGAGTTCGATGTCCTTGTCTGCACCACGATCATCGAGTCGGGAATCGACATGCCAACGGTGAACACGTTGGTTGTCGACCGCGCCGATCTTCTCGGACTTGGACAGCTGCATCAGTTGCGCGGACGCGTTGGTCGTTCTGGAAGTCGTGCCTACGCCTATCTGTTCTTTCCTCCAGACCGGGCATTGACCGAGCAGGCATTCGAGCGGCTTCGAACAATCGGCGAGGCGACCGAACTCGGATCTGGATTCCGAATCGCAATGCGCGATCTTGAAATTCGCGGTGCCGGTAATTTGTTGGGCACGGGTCAAAGCGGCCACATCGCATCGGTTGGCTATGACCTTTACTGCCAGATGGTCACCGAAGCGGTTGCCGAGTTGAAAGGGGAGCCGATTCCGGAACCGGCGGAAATCAAACTGGAGCTTCCCGTCGACGCGTCGTTGCCAACCTCCTATGTCGAACGTGAGGACCTCCGACTCGAGGCCTATCGCCGTCTTGCTGCGGTGACGACGAGCGCGGAGGTCGCCGATATCCGCGCCGAGTGGGAGGACCGTTATGGGCCGGTGCCCGCGGAATCAGAGGCACTCCTCGAGGTTGCTCGCCTTCGTGCCGAATGTGTCCGAACCGGCGTCACCGACGTGACGGTGACGAAGGGGCCTGGATTCGGGGGCCCGAAATTCGTGGCCCGACTCTCTCCGCTCGCCCTACGAACCTCGGCCACCATCCGTCTGGATCGTCTCTATAAAGGGTCTGTGTACAAGGCAGAGCCGCAGTTGTTGCAGCTGCACCTGCAGTCGGCCGATTCGATCATCGATGATCTGG
>JALQSZ010000304.1:0-290 GCA_023264135.1 Acidimicrobiales bacterium | reverse complement strand
TGACTATCAGACGCTCGGCTGGCTCCGTTAGTGTGAGCAACCTTGTGAAGACGACGCGCACCATCTCCATCGCCGCCCTCCTGCTCACCCTCGTGCTCTCGATTGTGGGCACCTCGTGTTCGGCAGTGAATCCAACCGCACTCACCGTGAACTCGTGGAGCCTGTCTGACAGTGACTTCCAGTCACAGCTCGAGGCGTTCTCCAACGTCTATGCCTCGTCGGGCGGAGCGAGTCAGCTCAAGTCTGCCGATGGCAATTCGTGGGCGACCTCGTATACCGCTGCGTTCCTG
>JALQSZ010000303.1 GCA_023264135.1 Acidimicrobiales bacterium | reverse complement strand
TCATATTCGGTACTACGCCGGTGCTCCATTTGCGTTCGAGGGTTTCAGATTGGGTGCAGTGTGCTTGATCGATTCACAACCTCGCGACGCGCTCGACGAGCGAGGCCGTTCGATCTTGAAGGGCCTTGCGGCCGTTGTAGAACGGGAAATTCGGGTGCAGCGGATGTTGCGGGAATCCTTGGCGATGCTTACAACGGTGCTGAAAAGCCCCGAATAGCGGTTGAGGGGCGATGACCCCTTTGCAACGTTCGTCGCTACGATCAAACGATGCCTGAGACAGTTCAGCGGACGATGCAGCGGCATTCGCAATGGTTGCTGTCGATTGTGCTTCCCGTTGTTCTCATCGCCGTCATTCTCACCGCCGATGTGATTGAAGGACCAAAGACCGCGTATGTGGGCGTGCTTTCCGCAATCCCGTTGCTGAGTGCCGTCTTTGGCACTCCTCGATCAACTGCGTTCATCTCTGTTGTGACCTGGATTTCAGCTTTTACATTCGGTCATCTCGCGTCTGACGGCAATGTGCGTGCTCAAACTGTTCGACTCGTCATCATTGCAATTTTCGGAGTCATCGCGATCATCGCTGCGTATGTGCGAACCCGGCGTGAATCGCAACTTGCCAGCGCGATGACCCAAGCAGCACAAGCCGAAGCTATGCGTCAACAAGCGAACACCGATTTGCTCACCGGTTTGCTCAATCGTCGAGGCGTCATCGAGAAACTTGAACTGCACAACGCTGCTCGGTCGACCGTCGCGGTGATCGATGTCGACCGTTTCAAAGCAGTCAACGACCAGTACGGACACATCGTTGGCGATGAAATCATTCGTGCGGTTGGCTCGCGAATTTCCGGCGGCGTTTCTCGCGACGATGTCGTAGGGCGTTGGGGTGGCGACGAATTCGTTGTTGTGCTCGACCTCGGAATCGACCAAGGGACGTCAGTCATCGAGCGAGTGTTCAACCAGGTGAGCGCTCAGCCACTTGCAACGTCAATTGGCGATATCCCGGTCGCGATTTCTGTCGGTGTTTCCGAGTGGGTCGATGGCGAGCCGCTCGACAGTGTGTTGGCTCGTGCCGACGCCGCGCTGTATTCGGCCAAGGATTCAGGCCGCAATCAGTTTGTTGTCGCGACTGCGGCATGACCTTGCCCTAGCGTGATCCTCAGTTGTCGGACTCTCGACAACCACGAGGTTTGAGCGAGGGCGCTACCGGTGAAGTACCGCATACTTCCGGCAAAAGAACGAGTTCCGCGTCTGGCATTGATCGGCGCGTGCGTCTTTGCCGTCGGCCTCGTGTGGGCGCTGATCGTTGGCTCCTCCACTTCGAGTTTTGATTCGGCGGAAAACGGACTCAGCCGCTGGCTCTACGACTTCGGCAAACACGAGCCACTGCATTGGGCCTCGTATTGGTTGTCGTGGATTGGCGCTGGCGCTCGAACAGTGCCGATCGTGCTCACCGTTGTTGTCGCCTTGATCATTTTTGGCAAATGGCGTTACGGACTCTTTTTACTTTTGTCCTCGCAAGCGGGATTCCTTATTTCCAACACCACCAAACACATCGTTGGTCGAACACGTCCGCCATGGACATCGCTTTTGCCTGAACAAATCGGTACCTCGTTTCCGTCGGGCCACACCTATGCCGGCATCACCGCGTGGGTGGCCATGGGATTGATCGCGCTCTATCTCTTCCCCAAACCCGCATCGACGATCCTCGGATGGATCCTCATCGCCATTGGTTTGCTCAACGGACCAACGCGATTCCTGCTGGGCAAACACTGGCCAAGCGACGTGCTCGGGGCATGGCTCCTCGCGAGCGGTTGGCTCTTGCTGTGTTGGAGTGCATTCCTCTGGTTCTGGGCGCCTCGGTCACATGAAGTAGACGAACACTCGCTCAACTAGCGTTCGAATTCAGGCCGATGTGGGGTAGGCCAGAGGGGGTTCGACGACAGATGAAGCAGATCATGTTGCATGGGGCGAACGATTGGCGCCTCGACGACATCGACGAACCCACGCCCGGCCCGCGTGACGCATTGGTTCGCATTGCGGCCTGTGGCATCTGCGGCACCGACGTTTCCTATGTGCATATGGGGATGACCCCAGGCCATCCCATTCCTCTTGGCCACGAGATGGCCGGTGTCGTCGAGTGGATTGGTAGCGAGGTCGCCGGAGTCGCTGTTGGCGATCGAGTCGTTGTGTGTCCGTCCGATGCCGGCTCCGGCCCAATGGGGACCGGCGGC
>JALQSZ010000302.1 GCA_023264135.1 Acidimicrobiales bacterium | reverse complement strand
CTTGGCTACCGGAGCAGCTTCCGATTGTGGAAGCCGCCTCAGGAGCGGAGAGCCACTCTAGCGAGTGGGTCCGACCAACGCAACTCGACAGCGCAAGAAGCTCACACATGCCGAAATCAGGGGGGTCGACCTCCCCGTTGCGGCAGTGCCGCTCCGAGGTGGTCCGAGCACCATAGCGGTCCCCTCACCCGAATGCACATCGGTCAGCAATGCCATCGGGCACACCCGCGCCCGCGGCGCAGCTCGCGATTCGGTGTTAGGCCGAAAAATGCAGAACAAAACGGTGTTTTTTGCCTCTACGTGCCATTGCGTAGCCATCAGCGCTGAAGTCGGTTTCTGCCAGCACTTGACCTTCGGTCACCGCAACGTCGTTGAGGGAGAGTCCCGATTGGGCCACGAGCCGGCGACCTTCACTGCGGGAACTCAGCGCTCCGTTCTCGGCCAGGAATTCGACGAGGTCTCGACCAAGATCGGCAGGACGAACGACCAGGGTGGGAAGGCTGGAGGCCAGTTCGGCCCATTCGGCAGCGGAGAGTTCGTTGGTGGCTCGAGTGAAACCCTGTGACGCCCCAGCTGCTCGCTCGGCTTCGGCCTCGCCATGGACCAACGCCGTCACTGATCGAGCCAGGAGTTGCTGGGCCCGGCGCTGGCCGGGATCGGCGTTGTGCTCGGCCACGACTGCGGCGATCTCGTCGATTGGAACCAGCGTCATTTGTAGAAGGAAACGTTCGACATCGCGGTCGTCGACGTTCATGAAGTACTGGAAGAACGCATAGGGCGTCGTGCGCTCGGGCGATAACCACACGGCGCCGTCGACTGACTTTCCAAATTTCTGTCCATCGGCGCGAGTCACCAGCGGAACGGTGAGTCCGTGGACATGGGCGCCTTCGGTTCGGCGGATGAGGTCAATTCCGGCGGTGATATTTCCCCATTGATCCGAACCACCGACCTGCAATTCCACCTTTAATTCATTGAACAAATGGTGGTAGTCGTTTGCCTGCAACAGCATGTAGCTGAATTCGGTGAAGGAGATACCGGCGTCGGATTCCACCCGAGACTTGACCGAATCTTTCGCCAACATGGTGTTGACGGTGACGTGTTTTCCGACGTCGCGGAGGAAATCCAGAACACCGAGCGGCGCGGTCCAGTCGCGGTTATCGACCAACTGTGCTTGGGTCGGCCCGGGAGTGAAATCGAGAAGCATCTCGAGTTGCGGTTTGATCGCTGCGAGATTGGCATCGAGGGTGGCCGCGTCGAGAAGGTTGCGCTCGGAGGATCGCCCACCAGGGTCGCCGATCATTCCCGTGGCTCCCCCGGCCAGCGCAACGGGCTGGTGACCAAAGAGTTGGAACCGACGCAGAAGCAACAGCGGCACGAGATTGCCCACATGGAGACTGTCGGCGGTGGGATCGAACCCGGCGTAGACCGCCACCGGCCCTTGATCGAGGCGATCGCGGAGGGCATCAAGTGCGGTGGTGTCGTGGATGAGCCCACGAGCATTGAGGTCATCAAGAATGTTGGCGGTACTCACAGGGGGTCACTCTCTCCCGTCTCGGGCCACTAGTCCAGCCGGTTTCAACCGAAGCGTGGCGGATACGGGCTGCCGCGCTTCCCCGCTTTGCCAGCGAGGATTCCACGGGCAACAGTTACTCGTCATGGAACCGGACGCCTACGACTCCCCCGTCGTCGATGACGAGGCGGAGCCCCTGTCGTTCCGGGCGCGCACTGCGCGAGTGCTGGCGCTCCTCGCCGTTCTTGTCATCGCAGGACTTTGGGGTTGGGCATTGTTCTTCCCACCTTCGGAAACTCCTCCAGCGACGTTGAAAGATCGGACGTTCCCCGATGCAGCGGAATCGATCTGCACCGCTGCCGCCGAACAATTAGCGCCGCTCCCCAAGTCGTATGCAACGAAGAATCCGATTGAACGGTCCGAGGTCATCGCGAAGACTGACGTCATCCTCAACGGAATGCTTGATCAGCTCAATGGCGTCGCTCTTCCTGCAGACGCAAATGAAGCATCAAACATCACTGAATGGCTCGGCGATTGGCGAACCTACGTTGGCGATCGCGCCGCCTATGCGACCGCACTGCAGAGCGACCCAACAGCACGGTTCTATGTTTCGGTCAAAGAGAAACAACAGATCACCAAGCCCATCGACTTCTTTGCCACGATGAACAAGATGTACAACTGCGTCACACCAGACGACATCGAATAATTCGACGACGAACTCG
>JALQSZ010000301.1 GCA_023264135.1 Acidimicrobiales bacterium | reverse complement strand
TGATCGACGGCGTCGCTGCGCAGAACGTTCTCGGCGCGGCAGTCGTTGCCGAAGCGCAAACCGATGAAGGACTTCGAAAGCTCTACGAAGCAACAAAAGACCAATACGCCGACGATCTTGTGTGCGCCAGTCACATCCTCGTGCTCGCCGGTTCTGGTTCGAGTAACACCACCGCCACCGATGCACAGTTCGCTACCGCACTTGCATCGATCAAGGACATTCAGTCGCAGTTGAAGGGCGCATCGAACTTCGCCTCGGTCGCCACTGCGAAATCTCAAGACACGGGTTCAGCACAAGCAGGCGGCGCATTGCCGTGCAGCCCGAAGGGCACCTTCGTGACCGAATTCGATAATGCGGCGTGGACGCAACCAATTGGTGTCGTCGGCGAACCGGTGAAAACAAAGTTCGGTTACCACCTCATTCTTGTGACCGCTCGAGGCAAGCTCACCTTTGAACAATTGAAAGACTCGCTCAAGCAGTCGGTCGTCGATAACGCAGAAGCAATCGTGAGTGCGGAACTTGTTCGCATCGCGGCAACAGCGAAGGTTTCAGTCAACGGACGCTTCGGACAGTTCGTCGCCTCAACGGCGCGAATCGAATCACCGTCCGGCGCAACACCAACAACAGTCGCTGGACTTCCGTTGCAGTGATCTGTAGTCGTCGATGACCCCGCGGGTTGTCGTCGTCGGGCTTGGGCCTGGCGATGTTGAACTCCTCACTGTCGGAACTCGTGAGGCGATCGCCACGATCGCTACCCAATTTGTTCGCACTCGCCGTCACCCGGCGGCATCGATCATGGAATCGGCGACCTCGTTCGACGAAATCTATGAACATGCCGCGTCAATCGACGAGGTGTATCCCGAAATCGTCGAACGACTGATTGCCGCCGCGACTCGTGACGGCGAAGTCCTCTACGCAGTACCGGGGTCACCAATCGTCGCTGAACATACGGTGGAACTTCTTCTCGCCGACTCGCGTTGTGACGTGGAACTTCTCCCTGCGTTGTCGTTCCTCGATCTGACGTGGGCTCGGCTCGGGATTGACCCCGTTTCGGCCGGCGTTCGAATCATTGATGGTCACCGGTTCGCGATCGAGGCGGCGGGGGAACGAGGCCCGTTGCTTGTGGCCCAGACCGATTCCGCCGAGGTGCTTTCCGACGTGAAGTTGGCGCTCGACGCTGGCATCGACCCGTGCCTTGCTGACGATGCGACGGTCACGGTGTTGCAGCGACTTGGGCTTCCCGATGAAGTCGTTGAGGAGGTGCCTTGGTCAGAGCTTGATCGCGTTGACGCCGATCACCTCACGTCGATCTACATCCCCGACCTGGTCGCCCCGGTGGCGCAAGAACTCGTGCGATTCGTGGAACTTGTCGCAGTTCTGCGCGCTGAGTGTCCGTGGGATCGCGAACAGACACATGAATCGCTTCGACGTCACTTGCTTGAAGAGTCCTACGAAGTGCTTGAAGCCATCGATCATCTCGATGTCGAGGAAGGTACGGGCTACGAGCACCTCGAAGAAGAACTCGGAGATCTCCTCTTTCAGGTGTTGTTCCACAGTCAATTGGCCGCTGAAGAAGGTCAATTCACGATCGCCGATGTTGCGCTCAATGTTCACGACAAATTGCGTTCTCGACATCCCCATGTTTTTGGCGATGTCGACGCGGAAGACGCCGATGCAGTGGTGCGGAACTGGGAACAAATCAAAAAAGACGAAAAGGGTCGAGAGAGCGTCTTTGACGGTGTGCCCGACGCGATTCCTGCGCTGCTCTACGCGCTCAAGATTCAAAAGAAGGCAGGATCCCTCGCCGACGTCGACCCAAGTGCGTTGCCGGTGCCAACCCCAGTCAGCGATGCGCTTCGCGATTTTGGGGCAACTCCCGACGACCAGACCACGGGCGCACTGTTGTTCGCCATCGTCGATGAGGCCCGGAGAGCGGGTATCGATCCAGAGACCGCATTGCGCGCGGCGGCCGTGAACTACCGCGATGCCGCTCGGAGTGCTGAACTAGGTGGACGCGCGGGTCTCTGACCGTCCCCAACGCCCGCGCGGCGACGTGGAAAACTTCCACCGAAGCCCCCCATCGACGAGGAGCCCCCGATCCCATGAGCATCATCGAACACATCGCCGGCCGCGAGGTCCTCGATAGCCGCGGTAACCCGACGGTTGAGGTGGAAGTCATCCTCGAATCGGGTGCGACTGGTCGGGCCATGGTTCCATCGGGTGCCTCCACCGGCGCC
>JALQSZ010000300.1 GCA_023264135.1 Acidimicrobiales bacterium | reverse complement strand
CCGCTCGCACGGTGGGCTCACCGCAGATCCGCAATGCCGCGACCATCGGTGGAAATCTCGGCACGGGTTCCCCCGCTGGTGACTCACTTCCGGTTCTTGCTGCGCTCAACGCTTCGGTTGTTCTCACTTCCGTCAACGGCGAACGCGAGATTCCGCTTACGGAGTTTTGTGTTGGACCAAAGCGAACCGACCGACAGCCCGGTGAGCTCATTACCGCCGTGCGCATTGATCGACTCGATGGACCGCAAGAGTTCTGCAAACTCGGAACTCGTCAAGCCATGGTGATTTCCGTCGTGAGCGTTGCGGTTGTGACCGACATTCCTACACGTTCCGTTCGTGTCGGACTTGGCGCTGTTGGTCCAGTTCCGTTGCGCGCGCCCGAAGCTGAAGTGTTCGCCGAACATGTCATCGACTGGTCGGGAACAACGACAGTGAACGCGGAGACCTGCGAGCAGTTTGCTCAACTCGTGCGCGATGCCGCGCGTCCTATTGATGATCACCGATCAACCGCCGACTACCGCCGCCATGCCGCCGGCGTCCTTGCCGGCCGAGCACTCCGAAGGATCTTCCCGTGAGCGATCTCGTTAGCTACCGACTCACCGTGAACGGTCAGGACCGCACCGTTGCCGACGGTCGGCTCGGTGAAAGCCTTCTCTATGTCTTGCGCGAACGACTTGGCCTTGCGGGCGCGAAAAACGCTTGCGAACAAGGCGAATGTGGTTCGTGTTCAGTGATGGTCGACGACGAACTCGTGTGTTCGTGTCTTGTGCTCGCTGCATCGGCAGAAGGACGCGACATTCGAACGATCGAATCGCTTGCCCCTGAAGGCGAACTCTCGTACGTGCAACAAGCGTTTGTTGACGCCGGTGCTGTGCAGTGCGGATTCTGCACTCCAGGCCTCATTGTTTCGGTCCATGATCTTCTGGAGCGTCAGCCAGATGCGACAGACATTGAAGTTCGCGAAGCGTTGTCGGGGAACCTTTGTCGATGCACCGGATACGGGCGCATTCTTGAAGCGGTACGCATTGCAGCTGCGCAAAGACTTGCCGATGGATCGGAGTCGCGCGCATGAGTTCGCCGTCACTCACTCGAACCGGAACCTCGCATCGCATTGGTGAATCAGCACCGCGTCCCGATGGCATTCCGAAAGCACGCGGCGAGTTCGCCTTTTCGTCTGACCTTTGGGCCGAACGCATGTTGTGGGGTGCAACGCTTCGTTCACCGCACCCTTCGGCTCGCATTCTTTCTCTCGACATCAGTGCGGCACTCGCGATGCCCGGCGTTGCGACCGTCCTCACCGCCGACGATGTTCCCGGGCTGTCGAGTTTCGGCCTTGAGCATCCTGACCAACCAGTGCTTGCGTCCGACGTTGTTCGCTACATGGGCGAAGCAGTTGCGCTCGTCGCCGCCGATCATCCCGACACTGCTCGCAAGGCACTCGCCGCTATTCAAGTCGAGTACGAAACGCTGACTCCGTTGAGCGATCCACGAATTGCACTCGATGCGCCCGCGATTCATCCCGAAGGCAATCTCGTCCGTCACCTTGTGATTCGCCATGGCGATCTCGATGTCGAAGGCGAGATTCAGGTCGAGGGTTCCTACGAAATCGGCATGCAAGACCAAGCGTTCCTTGGACCGGAATCGGGAATGGCGATTCCCACCGAGGATGGCGGCGTCGAACTGATGATCTCGACGCAGTGGTTGCACGTCGACCGCGATCAGGTGGCCGCGTGTCTTGATCTTCCAGTCGAAAAGGTGCACCTCACGCTTGCCGGCGTGGGTGGAGCATTCGGCGCCCGTGAAGACGTCAGCATGCAGGTGCACTTGTGCATGCTCGCGTTGCGCACCGGTCGCCCAGTGAAGATGGTCTACAGCCGCGAAGAATCGTTCTTTGGCCATGTGCATCGACATCCGGCGCAGCTTTGGTATCGCCACCACGCTGATCGCAACGGTCGCATCGTCAAGGTCGAGTGCCGGTTGTTGTTCGACGGTGGCGCGTATCGCTCATCTTCAGCTGCAGTCATCGCGAATGCAGCGTGTTTCTCGATGGGCCCGTACCTCGTTCCAAACGCGTTTGTCGACGCCACGGTCGTTCGCACAAACAACCCCACTTGTGGCGCGATGCGAGGGTTCGGCGCAGTTCAAACCTGCTTCGCCCATGAGGCACAGATGGACAAACTCGCCGACGCTCTCGGCATGGACCGAATTGAACTCCGCCTTCTCAATGCCCTTGAACCTGGCC
>JALQSZ010000002.1 GCA_023264135.1 Acidimicrobiales bacterium | reverse complement strand
TCGCTGGCCAAGGCCTATTGCTCCGATGCCTACTTCCACGCCTCTGCCGAGAACATTCAGATCCACGGCGGCATCGGCTTCACCTGGGAACACCCCGCACACATGTACTTCAAGCGCGCGAAGTCTTCAGAACTTCTCTTCGGTGATCCCACCTATCACCGTGAGCTTCTTGCTCAGCGCATCGGCATCTGATCCGCTGATCACAGCGACGAGCCCAACGTGATCGTCGTCTTCATTATCCTCTCCGCTGTTGCGGTGCTTGTCATCGGCCTCGTTGCTGTTGGACGCCTCGCGGGTCAGCTCGCGGAACAACCTCGACCCGCGGTGTACGACCGCGCTGAAGCGGTTGACTACGTCGCCGACCGACTTCCCGATGACGTGACCGCGCAGCTGAGTTACGACGAACTCGCGCAGCTCCTGCAATGGCATCTCGATTACCTCGAAGAGCGCGGTGTTGCTCGGGCCCAAGGCGTCAACAAGGTCGCGAGTGGTCCGCTGGTGGCGACGGAAGACGATGCATTGGCCTTCGTGATTGGCAAGGCGACCGATGCTGGGCTCGAGGTCGACGATGTTGCTGTCGTGCAGGTCATCGAGGGCAACGAGAAGTACCTCGAAGCGATTGGTGCGATTGGCAGCGAGCTCGCGATGCCGGAAGATCCAACCGACAAGTAGTCGCCAGTAAAAGAACGAGCGCTGGTTCGTGGCCGTCTACGATGCGCCTATGCATCGTCCGACGAAGTTTGAACACAACCGTTGGGTGGGCGACAAGCGCACGCAGGTCGTCTACGACATCGACAACATCGACGATCCGTCCATCATCGAAGAGTTGATGGAAGCAGAAACGTTCATCTGCTTTGGGCCAGACACAGTCGATGAAGCGCGTAATCGCTGCTACAAGCCGTACAAGGGCAATGGCAGCGGTTTAGTTGAGGCCGAGACTTAGTCGAACGCAGATGGGCTTTGATGCTCGCCGCGAACTTTTTTCAGTCGGCCCACTCCGGATAGATGCCGTTAATGCAAATGAAGTAGCCCAACGCCTGTTGATCCGAGGTGTTTGAAGCGGTGGGCGCGCTCAACATGGGGACGTTGAAGTTCACTCCAGGTGTGCCGCCGTAGGTATTTCCGATAATCGAATACAGCGGCTCGTACTCGGAGACATTCGCCGGAAGCGACATTCCGTTACACGGCAACATGCCGCTCCACATTCGACTCCCATAGGCAGCGAGGACGATTTGTCCGATCACGAACTCCATGTAAAAACTCCTTTGTGAGGACGAAATTTTTGTGCCGCATGGGGAAGACCGAGAACGAGACCATTGTTCTGAGCGTCAACGGCCATTCCGCCGATCCAGAACCTATGCGCACTGGAATTTGAAACGCCACCGAGGTTTGCGAGCGTGATGGTCTTGCCCTGCAACGTTTTGATCTCGTCGCCGGGCCTGTTGGTGACGGCGACTTCGTAAGTCGCGTCTGCACCCAACGTTTGTGTCGAGGTAACGGTCTTCGTTGAACCGTCGACATAGAGAACATGGCCATCGCTAGTGGTGGCGACAGAAGTTACGACGGCATCGATCGTTTGAGGGTCACGAGTTGCTGTGCCATCGGTGTTAAGTCGGAGAAGGCGACGGGTAGCGCCATTCGATCGGTCGTGAACAACGATTGAGTTGTCAGAGCCGACTGCGATCTCGCGGGCAATGAACTTGGTGGACTTTGGCGGGGCGGAGTTCTGTCCACTTTCGAAGCCATTCATGAGCGTTGAAGCGGGCAGCGTTGTTGGCGTTGCCTTAGAAGGGTTCAGCAAATGCACGCCCGTATGGGTGTCGGTGAGGACAAGACGCCCATCGGAAAGCGAAGCAATGCTGTGCGGTGAGACCAGATTGGTGGCTCCGACCGCGGTGTAGACCGCGATCGGTCGCAAAGTCTCGGTGAGGTGCAAAAGTTTTTTGTTCCCGCGATCAACCAGCCAGATACTTCCGTCGGGGGCAAACGAAGCCCCAGAAACGAAATTGAGCGTCCTGGGATCGAATGGATTACCGAAGGTGTTGACCACGCCATTCGATGAAACGAGTTCGACTGTCGATCCTGTTGTTGCGCTTCGACGAATGTGAAGCCCATTGGCTGCGGCAAGCACGAAACCAGCGCTGAAAGAGACTGTGTCCACGCCTAAGCCTGACGGTGCGATTGGGGTTGCGTATGCGGAAGGCCCAGAGGGTGGCGAGGCTTCGCAGGCACTTAAAAGTGGAGCGAGAGCGACTGCGCCAGCGGCTCCACCCGCAAGGGTCAAGAATCTCCGTCGGGTCAGAGGAAGTTGAACCACCGCAAAGTTCTAGTCGCGACAGCGAATCTTGAGAGGTAATAATCAACTCGTTGTCGCGCTACCCGATTGGGAGACGTCGTCGTAGGCTCCACGTCGTGGAGAAACTATTTCGATCGGGCGACATCGAACTCGCGGGTCACCTAGCGCGACCGCGCATCGCCCCCGGAACATCTGTGCCTGGCCTGTTGATCTGTCATGGCTTTCCCAATCTGAATCAAGGCGGCGCTCTTTCGGCTCGATCCTTTCCAGAACTTGCCGAGCGCATCGCGACCGAGATGGGTTGGATGGTACTGGTTTTCAATTTCCGCGGAGCTGGCGACTCCGGCGGCAACTTCTCGTTGCACGGTTGGCGTGACGATCTGCTTGCTGCGGCGGCCTATCTACGTACCGTTGAAGGAGTTCACGGCGTATGGGCGGCCGGCTTCGGAACTGGCGGTTCGCTTTCCATCGCCGCTGCTGCGCTTGATCCGGAGATCCGCGGAGTTGCGGCGATGGGGTCGCCTGCCGATTTCGACGATTGGGCGAACCATCCGCGATTGCTTCTCCAACATGCACGTGAGACCGGAATCATTCATACATCGACCTTTCCGGAGAACCTCGATGCGTGGTCGAAAGAGATTCGTGATGTGCGCGCGGTCGCAGCAATTCGCGACGTTGCGCCGCGACCAGTGCTGATAATGCACGGCTCTGAAGACGACACGGTTCCCGTCTTCGACGCACGAGTGCTGGCCGATGCGCATGGCAGTGCTGACCTTCGAATCATCGAAGGCGGCGCGCATCAGTTGCGTCATGATCCGCGTGCGGTTGCGGTGTTGCTCGGTTGGCTCGATCGCCAGCGCGCTGCAGCGGCGGCTGAACGCGCCAGTTGAACTAGCTCAGTAACGGGTTCGGCGCGTCGGGGTCGATACCGTGGTCGGAGATTGCCTCCGCTACAACCGAAGCGTCGATCACGCCTTCAGAAGCAAGCGACGACAACACGGCAATTTCAATGTGTGCTGCGTCGATTTCAAAGAATCGGCGCAATGCGGCACGAGTGTCGGAGCGACCAAACCCATCGGTGCCCAGCGAGGTGAATGGCTTCGGCACATAGGGGGCGATCTGATCGGGAACAACTTTCATGAAATCGGTGACGGCAACGATTGGTCCGGGTGCCGCACCGAGTTGCTCGGTGACCTGTGCAACGCGTGGCGCTTCAGTTGGGTGGAGTCGGTTCCAGCGCTCTACGTCAAGTGCATTTTCGCGAAGTCGTTTGTACGAGGTTGCGCTCCAGAGTTCTGCGCCAATTCCACGGGCAGCGAGTGCGTCCTGTGCATCGCGAGCGGCGACGTTCATCGTGCCGGAAAACACGATGGTTGCTTTCGCTTCGAGGCCATCGGGAGCGTCGGCCCACTTGTAGAGACCGCTCATGATGTCGTTGTCGGTCACGTTTGAAGGACGCGGCGGCATGACCTGATTCTCGTTATACGCAGTCAGGTAATAGAAGACACTTTCTCCGGCTCCTTCGGGCCCGCCGTACATGCGTTGAAGTCCGTTGTCGACGATCGCTGCGAGTTCATAGGCAAACGCTGGGTCATAGACCTGACAGGTCGGCACGGTCGACGCGAGCACGAGACTGTGGCCGTCTTGATGTTGCAAACCTTCACCAAGCAAGGTGGTCCGACCGGCGGTTGCGCCAATGATGAAGCCTTTCGCTTGTGCGTCGGCTGCGGCCCACACCAAATCGCCAACGCGCTGGAAACCAAACATGGAATACAGCGTGAAGAACGGCACCATCGGAACACCGCGCGTTGCATAACTGGTTCCGGCCGCGGTGAAACTCGCGAGAGATCCGGCTTCGGTAATGCCTTCTTCGAGAAGTTGGCCGCTCTTGGATTCGACATACGAAATCAAAAGTTCGTGATCGACCGGTTCGTAGAGCTGCCCCTGCGATGCATAGATGCCGAGTTCGCGGAAAAGCACCTCCATGCCGAACGTGCGCGCTTCGTCGGGAATGATCGGCACGACGCGAGGGCCGAAGTTCTCTGAGCGACACAGTCCGCGAAGGAGTCGGGTAAAGGCCATCGTCGTTGAAACCGCTTGGGTTCCTGACCCTTGAGCGAATTCTTCATAGACCGACGGATCGGGAAGTATCAGCGGTCGACGAATTTCAAGAGACCGACTTGGTACGAAACCATCGAGCGCCTCACGACGCTGAGCCAAGTAGCGCGCTTCAGGTGAATCAGCTTGTGGTCGATAAAACGGTGGTGCTTCAGAGTCGATCGCCGAATCGGGAATTTCATTTGTGAGTTGAAGTCGATCGCGGAATTCGAGAATTTCGGCGTGACTCAACTTTTTGATGGAGTGCGTGGCGTTACGACCTTCAACGGTGGAACCCAGTGCCCATCCCTTGACGGTTTTCGCAAGGATCACTGTTGGAACGCCTTTTGTCTCGACTGCAGCTTTGTAGGCGGCGTACACCTTCTTGTAGTCGTGACCGCCACGGGGCAGCGCGCGCAACTGATCATCGGAAAGGTGTTCGACGAGTTTGCGTAGGCGAGGGTCCGGACCAAAGAAATGTTCCCGGATGTACGCGCCACTTTCGATTGCGTAACGCTGCCATTCGCCATCGGGTGTCGAATTCATTTTGGAAAGCAACACGCCATCGACATCGCGAGCGAGTAGTTCATCCCAACCCGCGCCCCACACGACCTTGATGACGTTCCAGCCTGCACCACGGAAAACCGATTCCAGTTCCTGAATGATTTTTCCATTTCCGCGCACCGGGCCATCGAGGCGTTGCAGGTTGCAATTCACAACCCAAATGAGATTGTCGAGTTGCTCGCGACCCGCAAGCGAAATCGAACCGAGCGTTTCCGGTTCATCGGTTTCGCCGTCTCCGAGGAAGCACCACACCTTGGATGCGCTCGTGTCGTCGATCTGGCGGTTGTAGAGGTACTTGCTGAACCGGGCTTGATAAATGGAATTGAGGGGACCAAGCCCCATTGAAACCGTTGGGAATTCCCAGAACTCAGGCATGAGCCACGGATGCGGATAACTGGAAAGCCCGCCACCGCCAATTTCGCGACGGAACTTTGCCATTTCGTCTTCGCTCAATCGGCCTTCGAGATAGGCGCGCGCGTAAATGCCGGGAGCTGCGTGTCCTTGTAAGTACACGTGGTCGCCAACGAGCGATCCTTCGCGTCCACGAAAGAAATGATTGAAACCAACTTCGAGCAACATTGCCGACGACGCGTACGAAGAAAGATGACCGCCGATGCCGTCGGCGTTTTTGTTCGCGTACACAACCGCCATCGCTGCGTTCCATCGCAAATACTGACGAATGCGTTTTTCAATTTCTTCGTCGCCAGGAAACCACGGCTGTTCTTCGACGGGAATCGTGTTGATGTACGGCGTTGAAACTTCTGCAGGTGTACCGATCTGCAACTCGCGAGCACGTTCGGTAAGGCGTGACACCAAGTAACGAGCGCGTGTCTTTCCTGCGGTGTTGATGACGGCGTCGAGGGAATCGAGCCATTCCACGGTTTCTCCGGGATCGGAGTCGGGGAGTTGGCTGACGAACTGATCGAGATCCACGTTGCGCCTTTCACATTGTGCGTGTCTCCATGATGCCCACAACCGATCGGTTACCGGACGGTAGGAACGTTGAATTTGTGTGAATCGTGGATGTCGGTTGTGTGCTCTGACCTGTGGGACGCTTGAACGGTGACAACGGTCGTGTACACCGATGGTGCGTGCAGTGGAAACCCCGGCCCTGGTGGCTGGGCCTGGGCTCGCGTCGACGGCGGATTCGCGAGCGGTGGTGAAGCGCACTCAACCAATCAGCGCATGGAGATCATGGCGGCGTTCGAAGCGGTGAAATCGCATCAGGGTCCGCTCGAGATCGTGAGCGACTCCACCTATGTCGTGCATTGCTTCCGCGACAAATGGCACGACGGATGGAAGCGGCGGGGATGGAAGAACTCGCAGCGAAAGCCGGTCGCCAATCGCGATCTCTGGGAACCGTTCATCGATCTTGTGCTGAGCAGGGGAGACGTGACCTTCCGCTGGGTGAAAGGTCACGCAGGCGATCCCATGAACGATCTGGTCGATCGATTGGCGGTCGAGGCGGCCACGACCCAGCGACCCGCGGCCGGCTCCGAACCTCCATCGACGCTCGGGCCGCCCGACACCTTTGGCACCGGCGAATCGGCGCAGGGAATCGTCGACGACACCCGCGCCTACCCCGACGACGACCAGCTTTCACTCTTTTGATCTGACGTCTTCGTGGTGAATGCGGTGCCGGTCGGCTCGCCCCCGTATTCTCTGCGGCCATGGATATCAATGGAATTTCAGCAATCGTCACCGGTGGCGCTTCCGGCATCGGTGAAGCATGTGCTCGTCAGCTCGCAGCGGGCGGCGCCAAGGTCGTCATCGCCGATCTCAACGACGAAAAGGGCAACGCGCTCGCGACCGAAATCGGTGGCGCCTTCGCTCACGTCGATGTGTGCAACAGCGACGACATCAAGGCCGCAATTGCACTCGCCGAAGAAATGGGCCCGATTCGTGCGCTCGTGAACTCCGCCGGCATCGGCGCCGCCAGCCGCACGATCGGTAAAGACGGCTCGTATGACTCGGCGTTCAACCTCGATTACTGGCGCAAGGTAATCGACATCAACCTCACTGGAACGTTCGACTGCATCCGCCTTGTGGCAACCGCCATGAGTCGCACCGAGCCGGTGTCGGCCGACGGTGAACGCGGTGCAATCGTGAACATGGCGTCGGTTGCCGCATTCGACGGTCAGATTGGTCAGGCTGCGTACTCGGCGTCGAAGGGTGCCGTTGTCGGCATGACACTTCCGATCGCACGCGACCTCGCCGTTGTCGGTGTTCGCGTGAACACGGTTGCTCCTGGACTTATCGATACGCCGATCTATGGCGAAGGTGAAGGAAGCGAAGCGTTCAAGGCCAACCTGTCAAAGGACGTCTTGTTCCCGAAGCGCCTCGGCTTCTCTGACGAACTTGCGTCGATGGTGCTTGAGCTCGTGACGAACTCGTACATGAATGCACAGACCATTCGCGTCGACGGTGGAGCTCGCCTCGGCCCGAAGTGAGTCGGTGTCCGTCAGTGCCGACGGGTCCTGTCACCGAGAGGCACATCCATGCTCGCTCCGCTGCGCGTGGAGCTCGCCTCGGCACGAAGTGATCCTTGGCCGTCTCCGATGGCGGGTCCTGTCACCGAGAGGCACATCCATGCTCGCTCCGCTGCGCGTGGATGCTGTCCTCTCGGCGCCACCCGCCATCGCAGACGGCCGACCTTTCGGTCGTGCCTCGTTTGTGAAGGATGTTGCAGGAAGCCCCGGCATTGAGCCGGGGCTTCCTGCGTTTTCGGATGCGTGATTCTTCGGGGTTCACCGGGTAGATTCGTACGCATGTTCGTAGTGGGGATCGACCCTGGGCTGACCCGTTGTGGGTATTGCGTGCTTGAGGTGCGCGAGGGCGCAGCGCCGCGGGCGGTGGCACTGGGCGTTCTCCGTACCTCGCCTTCCGACGAAGTTCATCACCGTTTGGCGGAGCTTCAATCGGAATTGCGGGGCTTGCTCAGTGAGTTCCCCGTTTCGGCAATGGCGGTGGAACGAGTCCTGTTCCAAGTCAACGTCCGCACGGCAATGTCGGTTGGTCAAGCCAGTGGCGTCGCCATGGTTGAAGCCGTCAATGCCGGGTGCGAGGTCGTGCAGTATTCGCCAAACGAGGTCAAGTCCGCTGTTGCCGGTTGGGGCAATGCCGACAAAGTGCAGATGCAGCAAATGGTGCAGACCTTGCTCGGCTTGTCAGAACCTCCGCACCCGTTCGACGCTGCCGATGCTGCTGCGCTTGCGTTGTGTCATGTTGCAATGGCGCCGATGCGCGCCGCTGCCAACCGCGCAGTTTCGAAAGTGAGCACATCATGATCGGCTCCGTACGCGGCACATTGCTTGAGCGTCTCCCTTCCGGTGAGGTTCTTGTTGAAGTTTCCGGGATCGGGTACCGAGTCATCGTTGCGCCATCAACGGCGGCATCACTCGGCGAGACCGGTTCAGAAGTGTTTCTGCATACGCATCATCACCGTCGCGAAGACGCCGAAACGTTGTATGGGTTTCCGTCCTCTGAGCAGCGAATGGTGTTCGAGGCATTGCTGTCGGCTCACGGCGTTGGTCCGGCTCTTGCACTCGCGATCATGAGCGTGCATCCGCCGGCGTCGCTTGTGCGAGTTTTGGCGAACGACGACATCGATGCACTCTGCCTCGTTCCCGGTGTCGGCAAGAAGACCGCGGCGCGACTCCTCATCGAACTGAAGTCGAAGCTCGACATCCCTGGTCTCGATATCGGATCCACTTCCGTGTCGGCCGACGGCGTGGCAACCGGTTCATCATCAATCGGCGATGTTCGAACCGCACTGACCGAACTGGGTTATGGCCCTGACGAAGTTGCCGAGGCGGTCAAAGAACTTCCCGATTCTGACGACACCGCAGAACTTCTTCGTCTTGCTCTGCAACGATTGGCCGCCTAATGCGCGACGAACTGCTTTCGCCCGAACCAACTCCTGATGACATCGAACCGGTTCTCGCCGATCGCCCATCGGGTGCCGATGTCATTGGTGAGGAAGGCGGGCTTCGTCCTCGTCACCTCGACGAGTTCGTTGGCCAGCGAGAACTCAAAGAACACCTCGGCATCATCCTCGAAGCCGCTCGACGTCGCGAACAAGCAGTCGACCACTTGTTGTTCGCTGGTCCGCCCGGGTTGGGTAAGACCACCTTGGCCGGCATCGTTGCCGCCGAACTTCAGGTTGGTCTGCATGTCACCTCAGGACCGGCCCTTGATCGTGCCGGCGACCTCGCGGCCATCCTTACGCGCTTGGGCGAGGGCGATGTGCTGTTCATCGACGAAATCCATCGCCTCAGTCGCAACGTCGAAGAAGTGCTGTACCCCGCGATGGAAGATTTCCAACTCGACATCGTGCTGGGGAAGGGGCCGGCGGCACGTTCGATTCGCCTCGACTTGCCGCGCTTCACCCTTGTGGGGGCAACGACTCGAACTGGTCTCATCACTGGTCCACTGCGCGACCGCTTTGGTCTCGTTGCTAGTCTCGATTACTACGACGCCGACGAACTGCAGTCCATCGTTTCTCGTGCTGCCGGAATTCTCGGCATCGGAATCGATGAAGGTGGCGCATCAGAAATCGCGCGGCGTGCTCGTGGAACGCCCCGTATCGCCAACCGACTCCTTCGTCGTGTCCGCGATTTCGCTGAAGTGCGCGGCGACGGCCGCATCGATCAATCCACCGCGCATGAAGGTCTCGCCGTGTTCGGCGTCGACGACCTTGGTCTCGACAAGGTCGACCGTGCCGTTCTCACGAACTTGTGTCAGAAGTTCGGCGGCGGACCAGTTGGTCTCGGCACACTCGCCATCAGTGTTGGCGAAGCCGAAGAAACGGTCGAAGACGTCTACGAACCGTTTCTCATTCAGCAGGGCTTGTTGATGCGCACTCCTCGCGGTCGCGTCGCGACTCCTGCGGCATGGGCGCATTTGGGAATGGTCGCACCAGCAAGTGCGCCGCTGACTGCGGATCCTTCTCGAAGCCTGTTCGAGTCGTAGCCGTCGAACGAGTTCGAGGCTCTAGCCTCGCGTCGCTATGGAAACAGCTGCCTTCGATTATGAGTTGCCGGAATCGGCAATCGCGCAGCATCCACTAGAAGAACGTGATTCGGCTCGACTGCTCGTCGACAACGGCATCGGTTTCGCTCCGTCGAACCACATCGTTCGTGACTTGCCGGAACTTCTAGAACCCGGCGACCTTCTCGTTCTCAATACGACCCGAGTTCTGCCTGCACGGTTGGCGTTACGTAAAGAAACGGGTGCCGCGGTCGAAGTACTGCTCCTCGAGCGTCTCGATGGTGGATCGTTGTCCGACAGTGGAAGTTCGCGTTGGGAAGCACTTGTTCGGCCAGGACGAAAACTTCCTCCCGGCACCGTCGTTCGCCCGGTGGAAGGTGAAGGTCTCGAAGTCGTCATCGAAGAGGATCTTGGTGATGGTCGCCGAGCAGTGACGATCGATGTCGACGGTCCTCTCCTCGATGTTCTCGAGCAGTTCGGTGTAATGCCGCTTCCTCCGTACATCACCGAAGTACTTGCCGAACAAGAGCGGTATCAAACTGTGTTCTCCAAACGGCCAGCTTCGGCAGCGGCACCAACGGCCGGGCTCCATCTCACCCCTGAGGTTCTTTCCCGGTGTGCCGATCGGGGAATTGAGCGTGCCGATGTGGAACTCGTCGTGGGGCTCGGAACGTTTCGTCCGATAGCGACCGACCGAATCGAAGATCACGTCATGCACGGCGAGTACTTCCGTGTTTCGCAGGACACCCTCGTTGCTTGCGCCCGCACAAAGGCCAACGGTGGGCGAGTGGTGGCCGTCGGAACGACTGCAGTGCGCGCGTTAGAAAGCGCCGCTGCTTTTGGGCTGAACGAAGGTCGAACCGAACTCTTCATCCATGGCGATTACGAGTTCGCCGTTGTCGATCGGTTGATGACGAACTTTCATCTTCCGAAGTCGTCGCTCATCGTGATGATCGACGCCTTCATCGGCCCGCATTGGCGCGAACTGTATGCCGAGGCGTTACGCGACGGTTATCGGTTCTTGTCATTCGGCGACGCGATGTTGTTGACGCGTCAGCGCTGATTTACAGGAATTCACACAGGTAGGCCGAAGGAGATTCGGCACGCACCTGGAAATGGCTTGAAGCAGGAACTTCGAAACCCGAACCCTTTGGGTAGATCTCCCAGTCGCTTTCACCATCGACGATCGCTTCAAGGACGCCAGCGACCACCGTCATGCGCTCCGGCGCATCGGTGTTGAAGTCGTAGGTGCCGGGGGCGATCACGCCAACGGTGGCTTTACCTGCAGCAGTCTCGAAGCCGAGACTCTGAACGCCACCGTCGAAGTAGATGTTGTGGGAGGTGTCTGACATGGAGACGACGATAATGCTCTCAACAGGTCAGTTGTGGTGACATGGAGGTCACTTTCAAAAATTCTTTCGATGTCACTGGAGCAGTGTTGAGCACCGACGCAACTGAAACCGTCCTTCGATTGCAGATCGACGTAACTGATGGACTCGCTCGAACAGGCGTGGTGCACACAGCGCGCGGAACGTTTCGAACGCCGTGCTTTATGCCCGTCGGGACTCGCGCTGCGGTGCGAACACTCACGTCTGCCGATCTCGAAAAGCTTGGGGCCGAGGTCATTCTCGGCAACACGTACCACCTGATGTTGAAACCTGGTGCCGATCTCATCGACCGATTCGGTGGGCTCCACGGTTTTGCTGATTGGCATGGTCACGTTCTGACCGACTCCGGTGGCTTTCAAATATTTTCGCTTGAACCGAAAGTAAATGACGAAGGGGCGACGTTTAAGTCCACCTACGACGGCAGTTATCACCACCTGAGCCCCGAAGGCAGTGTTGAGGTTCAGCAGAAGCTTGGAAGTGACATTCAGATGGTGCTCGATGTCTGCCCGCCACTTCCTTCAACCGACACGGTTGTTCGCGCTGCGCTCGAACGGTCGGTGTTGTGGGCGGGTCGCGCAAAGGCCGCGCACGCACCGGCGCGCGCCAATGGTTCAAAGCAAGCGCAGTTCGGCATCGTGCAGGGTGGGATCGATGTCGCAATGCGAACCGAAAGTGCGGAGCGAACACTTGAAATTGGCTTCGACGGCTACGGCATCGGCGGACTCTCGGTAGGCGAGACCCGAGCGGAAATGCTGCCGGCGCTCGCCGCTGTCACCGAGGTGCTTCCTTCCGATCGACCGCGCTACCTCATGGGTGTGGGTGATCCGGTGAGCATTGTGGAAGCGGTGGCGCTCGGAGTCGACATGTTCGACTGCGTACTGCCAACACGGCTCGCTCGTCACGGAACGATCCTCACCTCGGCCGGTCGGATGAACCTTCGAAACGCCAAATTTGCTGACGATCCCGAACCGCTTGAGCCCGGCTGCACCTGCGAGGCCTGTTCCCGATGGTCGCGGGCCTATCTCCGCCATCTCTTGATGGTGAGCGAACCCACTGCGGCCCGTTTGACCACGATTCACAACGTGCACTGGCTGCTGCGGCTCATGGAGTCGGCTCAAGCGGCCATTGCTGCCGGAACCTACGACCAGTTCCGGGCCGCAGTCGCCTCGGTGTGGGACTGACCGCACCCACGGGCCGAATAAAGGGACAGGGGAGTTGAGGGCTAACGTGGCCCGGTTTCCGCCTTGGAACCCTTACGAGCGAGTCCCTCCGAAACCATGTCCTTCCTCATCATCATTGTTCTGTTCGTGATCGCTTGGGTCGTCTTGATCCTTCCGAAGCAACGCGAAGTCAAGCGCCACAATGCGTTCATTCAGACGCTTTCGATTGGTGACGAGGTCATGAGTGGCTCCGGCATCTACGGCACACTGGTCGAAATCGACGACGCGACGGTGCTTCTGCAAGTTGCGCCGGGAGTCGAAATGAAGATCGCTCGTCGGGCCATTGCCTCGAAGGTCGTGGACCCTGCAACTGTGCAAACTGAAGCGGTCGAAGACGCCGGCGATGAGGATTCAGACGCGTGAGACGTCTTCGAGGATTCGGATCACTTGTACTGATCGTCGTTATCGCTGCTGCCGCGTTGCTGTACACGCTGATCGCTGGCAATAAGCCCCTGCTCGGTCTCGACCTTCAAGGTGGTGTCTCTGTCGTTCTGAAGCCCGTGCAACAGGTCGACAATGACACCATCGACCAAGCGATCGCGATTATCCGCCAGCGCATCGATGCCATTGGTGTTGCGGAACCTGAAATCACTCGTCAGGGCAACAACATCCTCATCCAGATTCCTGGTGTGAAGGACAAGGACCGCGCGCGTCAACTGGTTGGTCAGACTGCTGAACTGCAGTTCCGTCCGGTGCTCGCCAATGTTCCGGTTGATCCGCAACAGGCAACGACAACGACGAGTGGTGATCCCGCAGCGACGACCACAACCGTTGCTCCCGATGCCTCGACGACGTCGACCACGATCGATACTTCGAAGACTGTTGGTGGCCTCGCTCTCGATGTTTGTACGACGGGGCTTACCGCAGAGCAAGTGAATGCATCGGGCCAAGCAGTGCTGCCGCAATGTAAAGACGGTCAACTCGTCGGTTCGTACGCCGTTGGTCCTGTCGCTCTTACCGGTAGCGCCCTTGAAACTGCTCGAGCGAACCTTGCTGATTCTGGTCAGTGGACGGTGAACCCAACGTTCAAGAGCGGCGACGATGGCATTGGTGGATTCAATGCGATTGCCGGTCAGTGTTACTCGAAGGGCTCAACCTGCCCAACTGGTCAACTCGCAATCGTTCTTGATGGTCGCGTGCTTTCGGCGCCGAGTATCAACAGTCAAAGTTTCAAAGCTGATCAAATCGAAATCTCCGGTTCGTTCACCGAACGCACCGCAAAGGACCTTGCGACGGCACTGAAGTACGGCGCACTGCCAGTGGAGTTTGAACAGCAACAAGCCCAGGTGGTGTCGGCAACGCTCGGTAAGGATGCGCTCCACGCTGGCCTGATCGCTGGTCTCGTTGGCCTGATTGCCGTTTCGATCTACATGATGGCCTTCTACCGAGTGCTCGGACTGTTTGCCATCCTCAAGCTGGGTATCGAAGCGGCGCTGTTGTGGTCGATTATTTCCTGGCTCGGAGCGAATAACGGACTCGCACTCACCCTTGCAGGCATCACCGGCATCATCGTCTCGATCGGTGTGTCGCTCGACTCCAACGTTGTCTATTACGAACATCTCAAAGAAGACATCAATCACGGGCGTTCGATTCGTAGTGCAACCGACAAGTCGTTTGTCTCTGCGTTCTCAACCATCGTGAAAGCGGACGTCGCCTCACTTATCGGTGCTGCATTGTTGTGGTGGCTCACGGTTGGACCAGTTCGAGGCTTCGCCTTCTATTTGGGTCTCTCCACCGCTCTTGATCTGCTCACCTCGTGGGCCTACATGCGCCCGGTTGTGAAGTTGGCGACTCGTTCGAAATTCCTTCTCGCTCGCCCCCGACTCCTTGGACTTCCCGCTGAGAAGACCCAAGAGCGCGGCAACGCGAAATCCTCGACCCGACAGAACGCGGAGGTGTCGCAATGAGCAAGCTCGGACGCCTCAATCGCGGCGAAACCAATATCGACTTTCTGAAGTGGTGGAAGATCGGTATTGCCGTTTCTGTTTTCTTGATGGTGGTGAGTGTCGGTTCGCTGCTCACTCGCGGACTCAATCTCGGCATTGACTTCAAGGGCGGCGTGTCTTGGGAAGTCAGCGCGCCTGGTGTTTCTGTTGATGAAACCCGCTCGGCACTCGATGCAGTCGGTGAAGGTTCGGCGAAGATTCAGATCGTTGGAACCGACATCATTCGAGTGCAGGGACCAGAGAGCACGATTGAGCACACCGCTGAAGTGACGAAGGCACTCGCCGAACTCGCGCAGACGGATCCGGCCAATGTCAGCTTCTCTACCGTTGGCGCTTCATGGGGTGGCGACGTTACAAAGTCGGCTATTCGCGCATTGATCTTCTTCTTCATCGCGATTCTGATCTACCTCTCGGTCCGACTCGAGTGGCGCATGGCGGTCGCTGCACTTGTTGCCGTGTTCCACGACGTGCTCATCAGCGTTGGTGCCTATTCGGTGTTCCAATTTGAAGTGACGCCTGGAACTGTGATCGCGTTCCTCACAATTCTTGGTTATTCGATCTACGACACCATCGTGGTGGACGACAAGATCAAGGAAAATGAACGCCTCGTTGGTCAGTCTGGTCGCCTTACCTACGGACAGATGACGTCGCTGTCGATGAACCAGGTCCTTCTGCGTTCGATCAACACCACCGTCGTTTCACTGCTCCCTGTGATCGCGCTCCTTGTTGTCGGCGCCGGAATCATGGGTGCAGTCACCCTCGAAGAGTTCTCAATCGCTCTTACGGTTGGTTTGCTCGCTGGCGCCTACTCCTCAATCTTTGTTGCGGCTCCGATTCTCGTGTGGCTCAAGGAACATCAGTCGAAGTACAAGGTCATCCGCGAGCGTCTGCAGTCGCAGGGTGTCGATGTCGCTCACGCGGCGGCACGTGTCGACCTCGTCGGCGTCGCGAGTGGTGCTCCAACGATGGACGCAGCCGCTTCGAAGGTTTCGAGCGAGCCATCACCGACGACGGCCTCGTCGATCGCTCCGTCCGGTGTCATTCCACCGCGACCGCGCAAAAACCAGCGCAAGCGCTGACGATCGCGCCGGGGTAGGGGTGTCTCCCCTGTACCGTGGAGCCATGACGAGTCCGTTCGCAACCGCTTCGGGTGTGTGTCCACCCGGTCGCGCTCGAGCGAGGGTCTGACCAATGGCGACCGTCAATCGTGTGCTTCCGTGGCGTCGACACGCCGCGGCGCCATCCGAAGAGGTCGCTCCACTTGTTGAAATCTTTCAGGCCCACCATCCGAGGTCATCAACCTCGCTGATCACTCGCGCTTACGACAGAGCGGCAGCTGCGCATAAGGGTCAGTCGCGTAAATCCGGCGAACCGTATGTCACTCACCCAGTGGCTGTCGCGAAGATCTGTGCCGAACTCGGACTCGACGATGTCACGATTGCTGCTGCGTTGCTGCACGATGCGGTCGAAGACACGGGCGCAACGCTGATCGATGTTGAAAAGGAATTTGGCGAAGACGTCGCGCGCATCGTCGATGGCGTCACGAAACTCGATCGCATCAAATTCGATTCCAAAGAAGCGCAGCAGGCCGCGACGGTACGGAAGATGCTCGTGGCGATGGCGAAGGACCTCCGTGTCCTCATCATCAAGTTGGCCGACCGTCTTCACAACATGCGAACGATCGCAGCGATGCCAGCGTGGAAGCAGCACCGAACTGCGCAGGAAACGCTCGATATTTATGCGCCGCTCGCACACCGATTGGGCATGCAGGAACTCAAGCAACAGCTTGAAGATCTCTGTTTCGCGTCGCTGCATCCCAAGCGCTACGCCGAGATCGACCACATGGTTGCAACTCGTGCGCCCGAACGCGATGTCTATCTCACGAATGTGCTCGAAGACGTTCGTGGCCGTCTTAGTGAACTTCACATCACCGCCGACGTCACCGGGCGACCAAAGCATCTTTGGAGCATCTACGAGAAGATGGTCGTGAAGGGTCGCGATTTCGACGAGATCTTCGACCTTGTCGCAATTCGTGTGGTGGTGGGCACCGTGAAGGATTGCTACGCCGCGCTCGGTTCGATTCACGCGACCTGGAAACCGGTGCAGGGTCGGTTCAAGGACTACGTCGCAATGCCGAAGTTCAACCTGTATCAATCGCTGCATACAACGGTGGTTGGTCCGGGCGGAAAGTCGCTCGAGGTGCAAATCCGCACACTTGAAATGCATCGTCGCGCCGAATTCGGTGTGGCTGCCCACTGGAATTACAAGGACAACCACGAAAGTTCCGCCGACCTCGCGTGGCTCAATCGCATCGTCGATTGGCAAACCGAAACTTCTGATCCTTCAGAGTTCATGGCCAATCTCAAGATTGATCTTGAACAAGACGAAGTCTTTGTCTTCACGCCAAAGGGAAAGGTCGTCACGCTTCCGCTCGGAGCAACGACCGTCGATTTCGCCTACGCCATCCACACCGACGTTGGTCATTCGTGCATCGGAGCCCGTGTGAATGGGCGACTTGTGTCGCTCGATACGGAATTGCAGTCCGGCGATTCCGTCGAGATCTTCACATCAAAAGTCGAAAGCAGCGGGCCGTCGCAGGACTGGTTGCGATTCGTTGTTTCGCATAAGGCGTCGAACAAGATCAAGGCCTGGCATTCGCGTGAACGCCGTGAAGACGCCATCGAAAATGGCAGTGAGGATCTCGTGAAGGCCCTTCGTCGCGAAGGCCTTCCCGTGCAGAAGATTCGCCAGTCGCGAGTCCTTGAGGAAATCGCCACTGAACTCAACTACGCCGATCTCGAATCGCTCAATGCTGCGATCGGCGGAGGTCATCAATCGGCGCAATCGGTTGCTGAACGAATTCGCCGCAAACTCGAATCGGTCGACCCTGCACGTGAGGAGCAGTTGCCGACAACGGTGCGCGCTCCTCGCCGATCGGGCCGGGTCGGCGGAAGTCCATCTGGTGTACATGTCGAAGGCCTCGACGATGTCATGGTGCGACTTTCGCGATGCTGCACCCCCGTACCCGGCGACGAGATCATGGGGTTTGTGACACGCGGTCGCGGCGTCTCGGTGCATCGTTCAGACTGCGCGAACGCGATGTCGCTGTCCGAAGGTCAGGCCGATCGCTTGATCGACGTCGAGTGGGATACCGATATTGCAGCGACCTTCATCGCTTCAATCGAGGTCAAAGGTCTTGATCGATCTCGTCTGCTGCGCGACGTGTCGTCGGCTCTCGCCGATCATCACGTCAATATCGTCTCGTGCAACACCATCACCGGTTCTGATCGCATTTCCTCAATGCGTTTCGATTTCGAACTCGGCGACGTCTCACAACTCAGTCCGCTGTTGTGGTCCATCAAGAAGATCGATGGCATCTACGACGCGTATCGGGTGCTTCCCGGCAAAGGCGATTCCGAAAGCGACACCAATCGCAACGACTGAAACGCAGTTGTCGGTGACATCAATTACGAACGGGCCACCTCTACGATGGGTGCATGCCCCCCGCTGTAGTTCGAAGTTTGCCGATTCGACGCGCCTCTCTGCTCGTCGTTCTCCTCTTCTCCACGGTTGCACTCGTTGCGTGTAGCTCCGCTGGAGCGAAGCAGCAGTCCCAAGAAGCGACTCCAGCCACCGAGGCTCCGACGACCACAACCACCGCAGCGCCAACAACCACCACTATGAAGCGCGCGGTCGCTGGCACTCAGCTTCCGCCGGGCACCAACACCATCTACGTGCTCGGTGATTCGGTCACGTTGGGGACGCAGGTACAAATGCCAACTGCGCTCGCATCGTGGAAACTCACCTACGACGCGAAAGAAAGTCGTCGCATTGATCAGGGTGCCGACATCGTCGCCGCGCATGCAGCACCGATTTCACGAGTATTGGTTGTTCACCTCTGCACCAATTGGGGCGGTGGTGATTTCCACGCCGCAGCCGCGAAAGTGATGGCAGCAGCAAAGGGTGTCGAGCGTGTCGTGTGGGTGACATGTGTGCCATGGTTGCCCGCAGTTGGCGAGGCCGACGCAGTGATCAAAGCGTTGCCGAACGAGTACCCAAATGTCGTGGTGGCCGACTGGGCAGCGGTTGCCGGTACGCCGGGCTACACCTACGACGATCATCTGCATCTCAAGACGCCAGGGGCTGAGGCACTCGCTGCACTTGTGGCAGCAACGGTCGGGCCCGCTCCGGTTCCGGGATGAGCCATCACTGATCGCTGCAACACGAGCAAAGGGTTCGTGAGCAAGGGGAGGGCACCGGTAGGATCATCGGTCGTGTCCACGTCGACGAGTCCCCGAATCGAGCCGTTTAAGGCCCCGACCGGGACCCGTGACGTCCTGCCCCCCGAATCGGACCGTTGGCAGGCCCTCATCGCAACATTTGCCGCCCACGTAGGCCGGGCGGGTTACGGCCTGGTGCAGAGCCCGATGTTCGAAGAAATCGGTGTGTTTTCTCGCGTGGGCGAAGGCACCGATCTTGTGCGCAAAGAAATGTATGACTTCCTCGATAAGGGGGAGCGTCACATTGCGTTGCGTCCAGAAGGCACGGCGTCGATCGCTCGTGCGTGGATCCAACATGCACAGGGTGAAGCCAAACCCTGGAAGGTTTGGTACGCCGCACCGTCATTCCGTTACGAGCGTCCTCAGGCCGGTCGGTTCCGTCAGCATCACCAGTTAGGTGCCGAGGCGATCGGTTCTGATGATCCCGATCTCGACGTGGAAGTCATCGCGTTGCTTCATGATTTCTACGTCTCTCTCGGTTTGAAGCAAGTCACGCTTCTTATCAACTCGATGGGAACTGCTGACGATCGTCGTCGCTATATCGAAGATGTTCGTGCCTGGCTCAACGAACGTCTCGACACTCTTGATCCCAAAGACGCGGAAAAAGTTGTCGATCATCCAATGCGCGTTCTCGATTCGAAGCGGCCAGTCACAATTGCGGCAATTGCTGATGCGCCTCGCATCACCGACCGGCTTTCACCCGAAGCTGCTGAACGGTTCGAACGAGTGAAGTCCGGACTCACCGCACTTGGAATCGACTTCACTGTCGAACCCCGATTGGTGCGCGGTCTCGACTACTACACCCACACCACCTTTGAATTCGTGAGCGGCGCTCTTGATGCTGCGCAATCAACGATCGGTGGTGGCGGTCGATACGACGGACTCATCGAATCATTGGGTGGTCCGTCAACTCCGGGAATCGGATTTGGTTCCGGTGTCGAGCGGGTGCTTCTCACTTGCGATGCCGAAGGCGTGTTCCCCGGTCCAACCAGTTCTACTGACGTCTTTGTCGTCGACACCACCGGCGGCACCGCTGCCCGCGATCTCACCATCGAACTTCGCCGCGCCGGAATCAGCGCCGAGCGAGCATTCGACGGACGGTCGATGAAGTCGCAAATGAAATCTGCCGATAAATCCGGAGCGGCGTTCGTCTGCATCATCGGCGAAGACGAAGCTGCGGCCGGCACCGTAACGATCCGTGATCTGCGAGGCGACTCTGGGCAAGAAGCGATCGATCGATCGACTGCTGCTGCCGTGCTCGCCTCCCGACTCTCCTGAACCTGAAGGACCTTTTGTGACTGACTCCGCTTCTCTGCGAACTGATTACTGCGGAACGCTCCGCGCCTCCGATATCGGCCGTGAAGTGGCCGTGTGTGGATGGGTCGCTCGTCGTCGTGAGCACGGAGAGCATCTCGCCTTTATTGATCTTCGTGACCACACCGGTCTTGTGCAGTGTGTCGTCGACGGCGCAGCCGACCTTCGCTCTGAATATGTGGTGCGCATTACGGGAACGGTTCGTCAGCGTCCCGACGGAACAACGAACGACAACATGCCAACTGGTGAAATCGAAGTTGGCGACTGCACGGTTGAAATCCTGAACATCGCCGAACCACCCCCGTTCCAGCTCAACGACCGTGTTGAGGTCGATGAAATGGTGCGGCTGGCGCATCGATACGTCGATCTGCGAACGGAACGCATGCAGCGAAACCTGCGAATTCGGGCCAAGGTGAATGGTTCATTGCGCCGAGCAATGGACGACCAGGGTTTCGTTGAAATCGAAACGCCGATGCTTATCGCGTCGACTCCAGAAGGAGCACGCGATTTCGTCGTACCTAGTCGCTTGTCGCCAGGTTCGTTCTACGCCCTGCCTCAAAGTCCGCAGTTGTTCAAGCAGTTGTGCATGGTCGGCGGTATCGATCGCTACTACCAAATTGCTCGTTGTCTTCGTGATGAAGATCTTCGTGCCGATCGCCAGTTCGAGTTCATGCAGCTCGATGCCGAGGCAAGTTTTGTTTCGCAAGAAGAGGTTCTTGCCTTCATCTCCGTTGCCGTCGCGGCTGCGGTGAAAGAAGTAACTGGCGAAACCATGGGCGATGTGCCGCGAATGACCTGGCACGAAGCCCAAGAGCGCTTTGGTTCCGATAAGCCCGATATTCGTTTCGGAATGGAACTCATCGAACTCACGCCGAATTTCGCGGCCACCGAGTTCAACGCATTCAAAGCCGATTGTGTGAAGGGCATCGTCGTCGAAGGGGGAGCGGAGTTCACTCGCTCGAAGCTCGACGAACTCACTGACAAGGCCAAGCGCTGGGGAGCGAAGGGCCTCGTCTGGATGCGCGTCAAAGATGGTGGCGAACTTGATTCGCCGGTGGCCAAGTTCCTCTCTGCTGACGAGCTCGCTGGACTTGTTTCGACGACCGGCGCAAAGACTGGCGACCTTTTGCTTCTTGTCGCCGACGATCGTCCCAAGGTCTGTCATGTCCTTGGTCTCTTGCGTCTCGAACTCGGTCGTCCGCCAGTGACAGAAGGTGGACTGCAGTTCCTTTGGGTTGTCGACTTCCCGCTCTTCGAATCACTCGACGATGCCGGAAACCCGGTACCGGCTCATCACCCGTTCACGATGCCGCACGCGGAAGATGTTGCGTTGCTCGATTCGGGTGACCCCACCGATCTGCTGAAAGTTCGCTCGCAGGCCTACGACCTTGTCCTCAACGGATGGGAACTTGGTTCAGGCAGCGTCCGAATTCATCGTGGAGACATCCAGCAGCGAATGTTCTCGCTTCTTGGCATCACCGAAGAAGAAGCACAAAGCAAGTTCGGGTTCTTGCTTGATGCATTCCGATTCGGCGCTCCACCGCATGCAGGTTTCGCGTTTGGCATCGACCGGCTTGTTGCCTTGCTTGCCGGCGAAGAAAACATTCGCGAAGTCATTGCCTTCCCGAAGACGCAATCGGGCACCGATCCGCTGACGCATGCCCCGACGCCGATCGACGCAGCACAGCTCGACGAGCTCGGCCTGCGAGTGTTGCCGGCCAAGAAGAACGACTGACCCTCCGAAGTTCACCAAGGAGCGACCGGTAGCCTCAGGCGATGACTGAGGACCTGTTCGCTGCCGCTGCCGAGGATCGGCTGGCGCGTCAGGCCCCGCTTGCTGCTCGGCTTCGACCGCGCAATCTCGATGAAGTTGTCGGTCAAGAACATCTCCTTGGGCCTGGAAAGCCACTTCGTGCGCTGATCGAGGCCGACCGACTTTCCTCCGTCATTCTTTGGGGTCCGCCGGGAACCGGGAAGACCACGATTTCCCAACTCATCGCCCGCACGACGTCAAAAGCGTTTGAACAACTTTCCGCGGTCAGTGCATCGGTCAAAGACGTACGCGAAGTCGCCGCCAACGCGCAAGAGCGTTTAGCGATGCGCGGTCAGGGAACAATTCTCTTTCTCGACGAAGTGCATCGCTTCAATAAGTCACAACAAGACGCGTTGTTGCCCTCGGTAGAGAGCGGTCTGCTCGTCTTGATCGGGGCAACAACCGAGAATCCGTTTTTTGAAGTCAACCCGCCGCTGTTAAGTCGGTCGACACTCTTCCGTCTTGATCTCCTGTCTGCGGAGGCCTGCGGACAACTCGTCGATCGGGGTCTCGCTGCCGAAGGTGCGACGATCGACGACGATGCCCGTGAACTGCTTGTCGACCGAGCGAATGGCGATGGTCGCCATGTTCTTACGAGTCTCGAGGTTGCGATTGCTCTCGCGCACGAACATCCCGACGCTGCCCGCGATGCGTCGGGCGACATTGTCGATGAAGCGATTCGTGTCACTGCGGCCGATGTCGAAGCAGCACTTGGCACAAAGGCACTTCGGTATGGGCGAGACGATCACTACGACGTCATCTCTGCGTTCATTAAGTCGATCCGTGGTTCTGATCCCGACGCCGGCCTCTATTGGTTGGCCCGAATGCTTGAAGCAGGTGAGGACGCACGGTTCATTGCTCGTCGCCTCGTAATTCTGGCCAGTGAAGACATCGGCATGGCCGATTCGAATTCGTTGGTGGTGGCCGATGCGGCCGCTAGGGCGGTGGAGTTTGTGGGACTTCCCGAAGCGCAATTGAATCTTGCGCACGCGGTGGTGCACTTGGCCACGGCCCCGAAGTCGAATCGAGTCACCGTCGCGTTGGGCCGAGCGCAGTCTGATGTGCGTGAACGAGCCGGGGGAGAGGTGCCCATTCACCTTCGCGACGGCCATTACAAGGGTGCCAAAAGCCTCGGTCACGGACAGGGGTACGAGTACCCTCATGAACAGCCTGAGGGCTGGGTCGACCAGCAATACCGGCCGGCTGAGCTCGAAGGACGGGTCTATTACGAGCCATCCCCCCATGGCGCCGAAGCCGAGGTCCGAGATCGCATGGACGAACACACCACGCAGCAAGAGGAGCCCAAATCGTGAGCACGATCTCTGTTGTGTTGATCGTTGTGGCGATCGTCGGACTCGTCGTTGTGGCAATGGCCGTGCAATCACTCATCACAACATTGCGTTCGCTTCGTTCAACGGTCGAAGACTTGCGCGTCGAAACCTTGTCGGCAGTCGCAGAACTTCGAGCAACGGTTGCGCTGGCGAATGGCGAAATCGAACGCGTCGACTCACTGCTCGATACGGCGGAAACGGTTGGCGCTCGAGTCGAAGCAACCTCGCGGCTTGCATGGTTAGTGATGCGGAATCCGCTCGTGAAGTTGGCATCGGTCTCGGTTGCTACGGATCGAAACGCACGCCGACTTGCACGCACCGACGCGCAGATCGATGCGGTGGAACCGCGCGCGATTACCGATGGCTCTCGCGGAAATTCGCGGCGTTCAAAGAGCGCGCGTAACACCACTTCTCGACGCGAACGCCGAGCAAGCTGATGTTCAAACGTGTCACCTGGTTCACCGTTGGCACTGCGGTTGGGGTCACCGGAACCGTGGTCGGTTACCTGAGAGCCCGTGATCTTGCTCGTCGTCACGTTCCCGACAACGTCTCCGATGCCGCGGTTCGAGCTGCCGAATTGGCCGATGCAGGGGTGCGCTCTGCGGTTGACCGTGGCACCGAGTTCGTGAGCGAACTCCGTTCGAATGCCGAGCTCACGAAACAAACCCGAAAGCAGGCCGAAGAGTTCCTTCGCCAGCAGTTGGAGCGAGCCGGTCTCTAGGCGGTCACCTGCGAAAACCGTTGGTGACCACGTCCCCTCGAAGTTCTTAACTAGGGCAAGGAACAATCGCCGTTCGACGTTGTTCGGTAGCGTTCGGCCGTGGCTGTTGTCGTCCTCGTGGTCGTGGTCGGTCTCATCGTCGGAGTGGCGATTGAGCTGCTGCTTTCCAAACGACATCGCGCGCGCAAGGCCGAGCCTCAGATGGTTGATCCAAACACGGTGAGTCCCGCACCGCCTCGTCTTCCCGAGCCGAGATTTGTCGACGATGGAGAAGGATTTCGCATCATTGGTCCAGTGGAGTACGACGGCCCCGAAGCCGCACCGTGGGAGTCCGACGAACCGAATGGACCCGAGGAAGGGCCCTGAATCGGCTGGTCTGGTTGGTAGTCATTAGGCTGAGCCGATCATGAATCCAATGACTGCGAACGAGTTGCGCCGTGCCTTCACCTCGTTCTTCGAGGCCCGAGGCCACACGATTGTTCCCTCGGCCAGCCTCATCCCGCACGATCCCGACCTTCTGTTCACCGTGGCGGGCATGGTGCCGTTCAAGCCGTATTTCCTCGGTGAGCAAACACCGCCGTTCACGCGAGCGACCACCGTGCAGAAATGTGTTCGCGCCGGCGGCAAGGATTCTGATCTTGAAGAGGTGGGTCGCGACGCTCGCCACCTTTCTTTCTTCGAGATGCTCGGCAACTTCTCCTTTGGTGACTACTTCAAGCACGAGGCCATCCCGATGGCCTGGGACATGGTCACCAATCTCTTCGGGATCGACCCTGAGTTGCTTTGGGTGACCTGCCACCTAACTGATCAGGAAGCTGCCGATATTTGGCGCGACGAGGTCGGTGTCCACCCCGATCGCATCCAGTTCCTCGATGCCGATAACTGGTGGGGTCCTCCGGGAGGTCCTCCTGGTCCGTGTGGTCCGTGTTCAGAGATCTATGTCGACAAGGGCGCGACCTATGGCCCCGATGGCGGGCCCGCCTCGGGAAGCGATGAACGGTTCCTTGAAATCTGGAACCTCGTGTTCATGCAGTTCGCCCGCGACACCGATGGCCACGACACCGAACTGCCGAAGAAGAACATCGACACTGGTGCTGGTCTCGAACGAATTCTTGGTGTGCTGCAAGGAGTCGATTCGGTTTTCGAAACCGATGTGCTTGCACCGCTCGTTGAGACCGCGCAACGCATTACCAACACGCGAC